>NZ_JBFSTC010000074.1:10714-28195 GCF_041466605.1 Vibrio sp. 10N.247.310.17
AATAGAGATAGAGATAGAGATAGAGATAGAGATAGAGATAGAGATAGAGATAGAGATAGAGATGGTTAGGGCAATAAAAATGCAGCTCATGGGCTGCATTTTCGAATCTAATTGGCCTAGCTTTAAGCTTATTTCGAAGCAATCACCGTAATCAGCTGGTGGCTTTCACCAGGCTGTAACGTTTTGCCTGCTTCTAGGCTTGGTGCGTGCAGTGTTGACTCGACACACATCATGGTTAGGTAACCGTCGTCTTGCATGTCGCCCATACCTGCAGCCCCTTCCGCCCACGGGTTCCACAGTACTGCGGAGTTATGACCGTGGTTTTCAACCGTTAGCGTGCGATCCAGCTTTTTGTCAGCAACAAAGATTTGCGCTTCTGGTTGCGTGTAAACGCGGTCAATCGTGTCAGTCAGTACCAGTTCAGCACCACCTTGGCAGATCTTGCCACCTTGTAGGCTATCAATGTACTCAGCACCCATACCCGTTGTGGTTGTGTTGTGAATATCGCCAACGTTTAGGTAAGTGTGCAGTGCACCAGAGAAAGTCCATGGCTGAGAATCAGTGTTCTTCACGTCCAGCGTTATTTTTAGCTGCTCGCCGATCTCAACATTCAAACGTGCATCAAACTGATGAGGCCATACTGCTAGCGTCTCTTCGCTTGGCTTCAGACCTAAGCTAACAATAACGCCAGCTTCGCTTTCACGGTGCTCAACTAATTGCCATTCGCTTGAACGTGCAAAACCATGCGCTGGGGCTGCAATGCGACCAAACCAAGGCCAACATACTGGAATACCACCACGCAGAGCCGTTTTGCCGTCGAATTTAGCTTGTTGGCTCATCCAAATTAGGTCTTCTTGACCTTGTGGTTGAAATGACACCACATGACCGCCAAACAACGAAATCGCTGCGTTTGCTTTATCGTGGATAACACGAACTAGTTTTACACCTTCGTGCTCAACGATAGTGACGTTGTTAGAAAGTACCGCCAGTGCAGGTAGAGTAGATAAATCCATTACATGATCCTTCTAAGGAAATTGAATTCAAATGCTGACTAGAGCTAGGGTGCTTGTGATTTTATGAGTGACAAGCAGAGTCAGTATTGGAATTGAATTTCAGTGTTTTGGTGATCGGGATTGAAGTCGGAAGTTGTTTAAAAGATAGCAGGTATTAAAAAGGCGACACTAAGGTCGCCTTTTTCAAAGTCTGCTCAAAACAGTCTTCGCTAATGCTTATCTAAAGCTATTTCTAAAAAGAAATTACTTAGAGATGTGAGCGATTAGGTCTAGAACTTTGTTTGAGTAACCGATTTCGTTGTCGTACCAAGATACAACTTTAACGAATTTGTCAGTTAGAGCAACACCAGCTTTAGCATCGAATACTGAAGTTTGAACTTCACCGATGAAATCTTGTGATACTACTTGGTCTTCAGTGTAACCAAGAACGCCAGCCATTTCGCCTTCAGAAGCTTCTTTCATTGCAGCACAAATTTCTTCGTAAGATGCAGCTTCTTTTAGGTTAACAGTTAGGTCAACTACAGATACGTTAGCAGTTGGAACACGGAAAGCCATACCAGTTAGAAGGCCGTTTAGTTCTGGAAGAACAACGCCTACAGCTTTAGCAGCACCAGTTGAAGATGGGATGATGTTTTGAGAAGCACCACGGCCACCGCGCCAGTCTTTAGCAGAAGGGCCATCTACAGTTTTTTGAGTTGCTGTAGTAGCGTGAACTGTAGTCATAAGACCAGACTCAATGCCCCACTTATCGTTAAGTACTTTAGCGATAGGTGCAAGACAGTTAGTAGTACAAGAAGCGTTAGAAACGATGTCTTGACCAGCGTAAGATGCTTGGTTAACGCCCATTACGAACATTGGAGTTGCATCTTTAGAAGGACCAGTAAGAACTACTTTCTTAGCGCCAGCAGTGATGTGCTTACGTGCAGTCTCGTCAGTTAGGAAAAGACCAGTTGCTTCAGCAACTACGTCTACTTCGATAGCATCCCACTTAAGGTCTTCTGGGTTACGCTCAGCTGTAACACGTACAGTTTTACCGTTAACGATTAGGTTACCGCCTTCAACTTCAACAGTACCGTTGAAACGGCCGTGAGTTGAGTCGTACTTAAGCATGTATGCCATGTACTCTACGTCGATTAGATCGTTAATACCTACTACTTCGATGTCTGCACGCTCTTGAGCTGCGCGGAATACGAAACGGCCGATACGGCCAAAACCGTTAATACCTACTTTGATAGTCATTGTAGTTGCTCCACAACTTAATTTCTGATTAAAGATAACTGGTAGTAAAATTACAGAATCCAGTATACATCTGCAATAGATAATCCGACTTAACTTGTTTAATGTCAAAAAAAAGCGACGCTTTTCTTAACAATTGGGTGTAAGTGGTTGAAAATTGACCATTGCGAGTGGCTCTGTACCCTTCCAGTTGGGTAAAATACCTCTAAATGATGATTCACTTATGAGTGTATATGTACAATGTTTCCTGGTGAGAAAGTATGTGCTACAAAACGACTCATATGCAAGCCTTTATAGAAAAAAGTAAATATAATAACTGATAATGTGGAGAGATATTAACGTGATTCAAAAGGGAGGAAATATGATAAAGCCTGATGAATACTGGCGTGAACGCCTAACGGACGATGAATTTTCTGTGTGTCGTCAACGTGGTACCGAAGCCCCATATAGCGGTAAGTTACTGCACAACCATAAGATGGGTGTCTATAGCTGCACATGCTGTGAAAGCCCTTTGTTTCTGTCGGATAACAAATATGATTCAGGGTGCGGTTGGCCAAGCTTTGATGCCCCAGTGAATGATGAAGCAGTACGCTATATAGAAGATCTAAGTCACGGAATGAAGCGTGTAGAGATCCGTTGTACCGCTTGTGATAGCCATTTAGGTCACGTTTTTCCTGATGGTCCGAAGACAACCGGTGAACGGTTCTGTGTTAATTCTGTGTCGTTAATTTTCAACAAAAATGACGAAAGTACCAAATAACTTGTCACAATTGTCTAATCCTTACAGGCGTATTTGTTGATTGAGTGGTACTGAACCGCTCAATAGCTCAGTATTTCAGAGTTATTTCTAGCACAAACAAAAACAGCTACCATGATGGTAGCTGTTTTTTTTGAAAGCTCGTGAATAGAACGTTTGGACTAGAAAACGAGAACAGTGCGATCAGTAACGAGGGACGATTGAAGAGCTGTAAACCTCATCTTCAATAGCTTCTACTATATTGTCCGCGTCTTGATTCAGTTGTTCGTATGTTGACTCATCGAAACGGTACAACACGGTAAGTTCTGCTTCCGAAGCAATAGGTACATCAAACTCTTTCGCTACCATGGCCCACACGTACGCCTTTTCCATATGCCCAAGGCTGTGGTTGATACTCGCCATCGATTTGAAGATCTCGGTGTTGACCTTCGAACCATTAGAAAGCGTTAACGCATTGTTGAGTAGCTTAAGCGTTTTTTCATGGTCACGGGTAGTATAAAAAGTGGCTAGCGCATATTGCATCTCTGCTGTGTTTAATGCTTCTGTCCCTTCTAATTGCAGGAAACTGCGTCTTGCGTTGGTATCCCCAGTTTGTGACCACATAAAATAAAGCGTTTCCGGGGTATTTGATCGCGAGAGTTCATCAACAATACGCTCAGACTCTTCGATACTATTCATTAAGGAGATGAAGCGACGTTCTTGAAGTTTGGATTGATCAATCGTTTCAATTTGTGCTGCAAGTTCTAAACACTTTTTGTAGGCAGAGACTAATTCGAACTCTTTAATCTTATTGGTATCGCTGGGGTTTTCTTTTGCTTCAAATCGATGCCAGACGAGGTCGGTACGTGCGACACGGCACTGTCCGTCGTTCATATTTAACTTTTCACACTGAAGCCACGGGTTGCTTTCGCACAATTGAGCGGTATTTTTGTTCCCGTCAAAACACCCAACCAGAGTGAAAGGCAATAGGCTTAGTACCAACCATTTCATAATTTTCATATTCCTTCACTTGTGATCAAATACACTTATTTTCAGTCAGGTTCTTGACTCAATTCTGATACGGGTTATTTTCTGGTGAAAATTGTTAAAACTAAGGCCTTACCATGGATGCAGAACAACTTCTTAGCGCAATGACCCCCGAGGTCTACGAACGTTTAAACTATGCAGTTGAAACGGGGAAATGGCCAGAAGGAACGGCGCTCTCTAAAGAACAGCGCGACTCGTGTATGCAGGCGGTTATGTTGTATCAATCGAAACATAACTCTGAAGCTCAACATATGACAATTGCAGCCGGCGGAGAAATTAGCTTTAAATCAAAGTCTGAACTAAAGAAGCAGTTTAAGTCCGACCAAGAAGATATTGTTAGAGTTAATCCTAATCATTAGGCTTAAATTACAACAAAGGGGTGGCACAGTGCCACCCCTTTTTTACTGTTAAGCTGTTTATTTATAAACAATAATACGATTTAGTTCAGGTTTACGTGAGGGGCTTGATTAAAGGTAAGCCCTCGGCTAAACGAATCGCAGGATAGGCTTATAAGCTCATCTCACCGCGTAACACTTGTTGCATTTGAGCCTTCACTTCTTCGTAGCTTAAATCTTGGCTCAATAGATAATGTAATTTCGCCAGTGCTGCTTCTGGTGTCATATCGTAACCACTGATAACGCCCGATTCTGCTAGTGCACAACCCGTCGCGTAACCACCCATGTTGACTTTACCTGCCAAACACTGAGTTAGGTTCACCACAATCACACCTCGCTCTGAGGCATCTTTTAAGTGTTGAAGTAGTTCTTGATTTTGCGGTGCGTTACCAACACCAAAAGTAAGCAGAATCATTGCATTTACAGGCTGTAGTAGCGTGTTGCGAATCACCTCATGCGAGATTCCTGGGTACATTGTAATTACACCGATGGGTTGCGGAGTAATGTTATGAACCTTGAAAGCACCTTCAGGTTGTTCGTTTACCTTAACGTTATTGCTGATCTGGATATTGATACCCGCTTCTAGCAATGGGGTTAGGTTTGGAGAGGTAAACGCATTGAAGCCATCTGCGTGTGATTTTGTACTGCGGTTACCGCGCATCAACTTGTTGTTGAAGAACAGTGTCACTTCATTGATCGGATAGTTCGCTGCAATGTGCAGAGCATTAAGCAGGTTTGCTTGTCCGTCTGAACGTAATTCTGCTAATGGGATCTGTGAGCCCGTAACAATCACAGGTTTGCCGAGGTTTTCTAACATGAATGACAGAGCTGAGGCGGTGTAAGCCATGGTGTCTGTACCGTGCAGGATAACGAAACCATCGTACTTATCGTAGTTCGCGCGAATATCATCAGCGATAGTCTGCCAATCAAGTGGCGTCATATCTGAAGAGTCCATTAATGGAGAGTATTCATGAATGGTGTACTCAGGCATTTCTGGGCGATGGAATTCAGGCATGCCAGCTAGCTGCTTATCCATAAAACCTGCGACTGGGACATAGCCGTGGTCCAAAGACTTCTGCATGCCAATTGTGCCGCCGGTATACGCGATATAGATGTGTTTTCTTTCCATGGCGATTAATACTTAGTGTGATATAGGGAACAGGGGGGCGATTATAGCGAATTATCATGCAATAAAAAGAGGCGCCTCACACAGAGGCGCCTCTTGATAACAAAGCGTTGAGCTTATCTTATTGAACTTGGCAGTTTAAGCAAAAAGCATATCGGCCTTGTGGGTCGTTAAAGTTACCTAACAGTTGGCTATCTTGAGCTAACTGTTGAGTAACAGGCTGTAAACTGCTTGGAATCATTGACTGAATATCAAGGCCTATCGACATCTGAACTTGGTTCATAAATTCTTGAATAAATAGTTCAGTGGCTGAAAGAGGCTCTTCTACCCAGTAAATGTTGTAGGTCTCAAGCTCTGCAAGTGAAGCCGCAGCTGTAATCGCATCATCAAAATCACCAATTTCATCGACTAGACCTTTCTCGATTGCATCTTGGCCTGTCCATACTCGACCTTGAGCAATCTTGTCGACAGCATCGACTTCCAGACCGCGATTTTCTCCAACTAGGCTGATGAATCGGCGGTATCCGTTTTCAATGCCCATTTGGAACGCGTCTTTCGCGCCTTCGCTAAGCCCTGTTGTAATACCAAGACCTGAGAAAGGTGAGGTGCCAACGCCATCGGTGTAAACGCCGATATCGTTCAAGCCTTTCTCAAAGGTCGTGATAACACTGAAGATACCGATCGAGCCTGTTAGTGTGGTTGGTTGAGCCAAAATCTTGTCTGCGCCCATCGAGATCCAATAACCACCAGAAGCAGCCAGGCTAGACATAGAAACCACAACAGGTTTACCAGCTTGCTTGATCGCTTCTATTTCATTGCGGATAACTTCTGAAGCAAATGCGCTACCACCTGGACTGTCTACACGAAGTACAACCGCTTTTACTTTGTCGTCGTTGCGCGCTTGGCGAAGTAGGGCGGCCGTGGTATCACCACCAACGGTGCCACGTGGCTGCTTGCCATCCATAATTGCGCCGCTAGCGACAATTACAGCGACATCGTGCGATTCACTTGTTAGGTCAGGAAGCATGGTTGTACGGTACTCGTAGTACCCCAACGCGTTATAGCTGTCTTGACCGTCACTGCCGAAGACGTCTGCGAGCTCTAGACGAACTTGTTGGCGAGTTGCCAGTTCGTCAACTAAACCAAGCTTCTCTGCCAGTTTTGCGATATCGCCATCAACCGACTCAAGGTCTTTTAAGAAAGAGTCCATGCTTGGGTTCAAGGTTTTAGCATCGATCTGGCGGTTGTTGCTTACGTCATCAACGTATGCTCCCCACAGTTGACCCAACCAACGAGAAGCTGACTCTTTCGCTGCGTCTGACATATCGTCGCGAATGAAAGGTTCGATTGCAGACTTATAAGTACCGACGCGGAATACATGTGTATTTACGTCAAGCTTCTCTAATAGAGTTTTGTAGAATAGCGAGTAAGCACTGTAGCCTTTAAGAAGAACCCCACCATCTGGTGATAGGAAGACTTTAGTTGCGTAGCTGGCTAGGTAGTATTGGCTTTGGTTGTAAAAGTCACCCACCGCATAAATTGGTTTGCCAGTTGCTTTGAACTCGTTGAGCGCTTTAGCAATGTAGCGAAGCTTGGTCAGATTGGTTTCTGGCAGTTCTTTGAGTGCTAAAACGATACCAGTTACCTTGTCATCGTCTTTGGCGTAGCGAATCGTTTCAACAATATCAAACAGGACGTTCTCTTTTGGAAGGTCTTTGCCAAGCAGTGAACCCGTGACTGAATCCATCGGATTGATATAGCGACTTTGCTCCACGATAGGACCAGACAGGTTAAGCACTAAAGCCGATTCCTGTGGAACAGTGGGTTGAGTTGTGTCTGAGTGGAAGTATACAAAGTAGATGATGGCGATACTGAGTAAAAAGAAAAGGTTAACCAGCGCAAGACGCACAAACGTGATGAGCTTCCAAATCCCTTTAAAGATCATGCCTATAAATTTGAATATTTTTTTCATTCTGTCTCCGCAGTGAGATCACGTCGCTTTAACAAGCTGTAGTACCATTAATCTCAATAATATGAACTGCTTGATATCCTACGATAATTCCCTAGCTCAAACTACACCAAGAATTGCTAATCGATATATATTCTCATTAAGTGTAGTCATATTAGGGGTTTCTGAACGATTAATACGTCCTGCATTATGATCGGTGTTACAAAAATGTAAACAGTTGTTTGAACTTTTGGTGATTGAGTTATATTGTGGTCTGACCACGAGGATATAATAATAGAAGTGATGTCTGCCATGTACCCACATTTACTCGAACCACTCGATCTTGGATTTACTCAGTTACGTAACCGTGTATTGATGGGATCAATGCACACGGGTTTAGAAGAAAATAAAGAAGGCCTCCACAAGCTTGCCGCGTTTTATGAAGAGCGAGCAAAAGGAGGCGTTGGCCTTATTGTTACCGGTGGTTTCTCTCCTAATTTACGTGGCAGATTGACCCCATTTAGTGCTGAGTTCAGTAAAGTTAAGCACGCTAAAGCTCACCAAGTTGTTACCGAGGCCGTGCATAAGCACGGCGGTAAGATTGCCCTTCAGTTGCTACATGCTGGCCGCTATGCCATGCACCCATTCGCGCAAAGTGCTTCGGGCATCAAAGCGCCAATCGCTAAGTTTGCACCGAGTGAGATGAGCCCTCGTCAAATTAAAAAGACCATCGGTGCTTTTGCCAACAGTGCAGAGCTAGCTCAGGTTGCTGGCTATGACGGCATAGAGATCATGGGCTCCGAAGGTTACTTGATTAACCAATTTATCTGTAAACGTACCAACATGCGTTATGACGAATGGGGCGGTTCTTACGAGAAGCGTATGCGTTTCCCACTAGAGATCGTTAAATCGATTCGCGAAGCGGTGGGTAAAGATTTCATCATTATTTTCCGCTTATCGATGCTGGATTTGGTTGAGCAAGGCAGCACATTCGAAGATGTTGTACTTCTGGCTCAGAAGCTAGAAGAAGCGGGCGTGACCATTATTAATACCGGTATTGGTTGGCATGAAGCTCGTGTCCCAACTATTGCGACACAAGTTCCAAGAGGGGCATTCTCTTGGGTGACGGAAAAAGTAAAACCATACGTGTCGATCCCAGTGGTGACGTGTAACCGAATCAACACGCCAGAAGAGGCCGAACGTATCCTCAGTTCAGGACAGGCCGACATGGTATCAATGGCTCGTCCATTCTTGGCTGACCCTGACTTTGTTAATAAAGCCGCTCAAGACCAAGCGCAGTTCATTAACACCTGTATCGGTTGTAACCAAGCGTGTCTTGATAACGTATTCAAAGGCAAACGAGCGAGCTGCTTGGTGAACCCTCGCGCTTGTTACGAAACTGAAATTGTTGTGCAACCAGCTCAAGCAACCAAAACCATTGCCGTCGTCGGTGCTGGGCCAGCAGGTTTAGCTTGTGCAACAACGTTGGCACAGCGTGGGCATAAGGTTGATCTGATAGAGAAAAATGACCGCATCGGTGGACAATTTAGATTGGCAATGCAGATTCCGGGTAAAGAAGAGTTCAGAGAAACGATTCGTTACTTTGCTAACCAAATAGATGCATCAGGCGTGAACTTAAAACTGGATACTGAAGCGACGTTTGAGATGTTGTTGAAGTACGATGAAGTCGTGATGGCTGCTGGTGTTGAACCCAGAAAGCTTGATATTGAAGGGATAGATCAAGAAAACGTAGTCGACTATCAAACCTTGATTCGTGAAAAGACACCAGTAGGCGAAAAAGTCGCGATTGTTGGTGCAGGTGGTATTGGTATTGATGTGGCAACTATGCTGACAGAGCCGACTTCTCATAGCTTGGACGATTGGCTGCATGAGTGGGGCATTGATAAGAATATGGAGCACCCAGGTGGACTTTATCCTTATCCTGATTCGTTCAGTGATAAAACGGTTTGGGTGATGCAGCGTAAAGCGGGTCGTGTCGGTAAAGGTCCAGGTAAGACTACAGGTTGGATTCATAAACGCACATTAGAAAAACGTGGTGTGAACTTACTTGGTGGCGTGAGCTACAACAAGATTGACGATCAAGGTCTGCACATCAGCGTTGGTAAGAAAGATCAGGTACTCGATGCCGATTCCGTTATCGTGTGTGCGGGTCAAGTTTCTGTTCGCCCGTTTGAAGATATGTGGCAAGAGTTTGGTGGCAAACTTCACGTGATCGGTGGTGCTGATTACGCGGGTGAACTTGATGCGGTACGTGCTATTCGCCAAGGTGTTGAGTTAGCTATTAAGCTTTAACAACAAACAGAATGTTCTCGTTTGATAAGTTTGAATCAGAAAGTTCAATAAGCTGAACTAGACGGGTAACTAAGCTTGGACTAGACAGATAAATAAGGCTCCTAAGTCATAGATTTAGGGGCCTTTGTTGTTTCTAGTGTCGTTTCAAATATTGCTTCAAATAGACAGCCGTTGAGATTTATTATCGTTTGTGTTCTGTGCTACAGTTCAATTATACAAACAATAAAAATTAGTAAGGACTTCAAATGGATGCTTTGGATCTATTGCTCAACAGACGCTCTATCGCAAAACTCTCTGATCCAGCACCTGAAGGTGTCGCGTTAGAAAACATTATCAAAGCAGGTTTACGAGCTCCAGACCACGGCGCACTGACACCATGGCGCTTTGTTATCGCACAAGGTTCAGGATTACAGAAGCTCTCTGATATCTTGGTGCGTGCTGCTGAAGCGGACGAAAGCGAAGAAGCGGTGATTGAGAAAGTAAAGAAAGCGCCGTTCCGAGCTCCAATGGTCATCACCGTGATTGCTAAAGTGACCGAGCATGAGAAAGTGCCTGCGTTCGAACAACACCTTTCTGCAGGTTGTGCAGCTCAAGCCATGCAAATGGCCGCAGTCGCACAAGGCTTCCAAGGTTTTTGGCGTTCAGGTAAATGGATGTTCCACCCAGAAGTTCACCAAGCTTTCGGCCTAGAAGGCGATGACGAAATTGTTGGTTTCCTATACCTAGGCACTCTGGGCTGTACGCCAATGAAAGTACCAGAGCGTGACTTCTCAAAGTTCGTTGAGTTCTTATAGATCTCGTCAGTAAAACAACGACACAACGAATTGTTGAATGCTAACTGTATAAACAACCAGTTTTCCTTGATTTCTAGGGGCCACATTAGATAATGTGGCCCTAATTGTTTGTAGCATCTGGAAAAACATGTCTCGCCTTATTATTGCTGAAAAACCAAGCCTAGGCCGCGCGATCGCCGCCGCACTACCTAATCCACAAAAGAAAGACCAAGGGTTTATCAAATGTGGCAATGGAGATGTGGTGACTTGGTGTATTGGACACTTATTGGAGCAGGTTGAGCCAGACGCTTATGACGACCGTTACAAGAAATGGAACCTCGCTGATCTTCCTATTGTGCCAGAGCAATGGCAGCTGAGACCGCGTAAGACTTCAAGTAAACAGCTTACGGTGATCCGAAAGCTATTGAAGGACGCGACCCAAATTGTCCATGCGGGTGACCCGGATAGAGAAGGGCAGTTGCTAGTTGATGAAGTGATTGATTACTGCAAAGTATCCAAGGCTAAGAAAGAGTCGATGGATAGGCTACTGATCAGCGATTTGAACTTACCAGCGGTAAAGCGTGCGCTCTCTCAGATGCGCAGTAACCGAGACTTTATTCCACTGTCTATTTCTGCATTGGCGCGCTCTAGAGCTGATTGGCTGTATGGCATGAACATGACCCGAGCTTACACCTTGCTTGGTCAAAAGGCGGGTTACCAAGGCGTGTTGTCGGTAGGGCGAGTGCAAACGCCTGTACTTGGTTTGGTCGTAAGGCGTGATGAAGAGATCGAAAACTTCATTCCGAAAGATTACTTCACTCTGCATGCGCTGATCCCTTACCAAAACAACGGCCAGAGCTTTGATATTCGAGCGCGTTGGAAACCAAGCGAAGCATGTAAGCCATGGCAAGATGAAGAAGGCCGGGTGCTCAATCGAAAACTGGTTGAGAACGTTGCTAACCGAATTGCGAATCAACCCGCGACGGTGACAGAATCAGAGCAAAAGCAAAGTAAACAAGCTGCGCCACTGCCTTATTCGTTGTCAGCTTTGCAAATTGACGCGTCTAAGCGTTTTGGTATGAGTGCTCAGCAGGTTCTCGACACTTGTCAGTCATTGTATGAGAAACACAAACTCATCACTTACCCGCGTTCTGACAGCCGCTATCTACCTAAAGATCATTATTCGCAACGAGAGTCAGTAGTCGATGCTATCGCCAACAATGCGAAAGAGCTGCAAAGTGGTGCGCAAGGCGCGGATCTTTCTCTTAAATCCAAAGCATGGAACGACAGTAAGGTCGATGCTCACCACGCGATAATCCCAACGCCGAAGAAATCAGCGGTGAATGGCCTATCTGCTAATGAGATGAAAATCTATCAGCAAATCGCCCGCCAATATCTGATGCAGTTCTACCCACCGGCTGTTTTTGCGGATGCTAAGTTGGTTTTTGATATCGCTGGTGGTGTGTTCATCGCAAAAGGGCGACAACTTATTAGCCCAGGTTGGAAGGTGTTGATGGGGAAAACGGACACCGAAGAGAAAGGCGATGGTACAGATACGGTTCCTCCATTGGATAAAGGAACGGTGTTGACGTGTCGTGAAGGTATTATTGGTGATAAGAAAACCGAACCACCAAAGCACTTCACGGAAGCGACCTTGCTACAAGCGATGACAGGTATCGCGCGCTTTGTCGCGAACAAAGACCTTAAAGCCATTTTGAAAGAGACCGATGGCCTTGGAACAGAGGCAACTCGTGCGGGCATTCTAGATACTTTGTTCAAAAGACAGCTACTAACTCGACAAGGTAAAAGCATTCATAGCAGCCCTGCGGGGAGAGGTTTGATTAATGCCTTGCCTGAGGACTCGACCTTTCCCGACATGACCGCTCACTGGGAGCATCAGTTGCAAGGCATGGCTGAACGAAATCAAGCGTATCAACCCTTCATGCAAGAGTTAGAAAGCAAGATCGACGGTTTGATGGGCAAGGTAAAAACGGGTGAAGTCCCTGAATCTTTGCGCCATCTTCCTAAAGTCGAAAGACCAGCTTTTAAACGTCGTAAAGGCGGTGGTGCGAAGTCTTATGCCAACAAAGGTACGTATGCCAAGAAAGGTACCTATGCTAAGAAAGGCACTAAAAGCTAGGAACTGAGAGCAAACCGCTGCTTATTGGCGATATTAGACTTAACGCCCAACCTTGCGTCCGCAGCGCTTAAACAGCTGTTGCCAATAGTCGACATGGCGCCGAGTGGATGATCGAAAGGCTTGATGCGCATCTTTGATGGGAAAGTGATAACTGTGTAGCTCAGGCTGTGCGTCAAACATAGCAAGTTGGGGGGCTAGGTGCTGATAGTAGCCATCCAATTGGGCCATGTAAGGCTGAACCTTGTCAATATACTGTTGTTCGAACACATTGTTGAGATAGCGAAACTTAGTCGTGTCTCGTTGCTTCCCACAGATGATGTTGGCGTCAAAAGTAGTCAGCTGCTGGGTGATGGTATCAAGCTCTGCCGAAGCACTAGATAGTGAGTAGTACAAATCCCCAAGCGTCGAACTCTTCTCTAATCCTTCTTGAACCTCAGTAGTCTTGCCGGAAACGAGCGGTGTGTTTAACGCTTGATTTATGTGCTCTAGCGCGTCACTTGTCTGTCGAACTTGATCGCCAATATCAGCACGTAACCACTGGCTACCACGCATTTGCGACTGCATAGCTTCACTGGCATAGATGAGATTCCATTGGTGCAGTGGAAATTGTGCGAGTTTCTGTTGCTCGATTTCTCTGAGTAATTCTACGATCTCTGGTTCTAATTCGTTATTAGATAAACAATGACCAACACCTTCCAGTAGAGCGACTTGATAATCGTAATTTCGGAACTCGTCGGCGACTTTTCCAAGTACGGAGTTTCTTTCTGCAATCAGGTTGAATAATCCACATTGCCGAAGTTGATAACTGTCTATGAGCCCGATAGAGAGCGAAGGAACTTCAATAAACAGTTCTCGCTTTCTCGGTAAGCTTTCGAGCTCCCAGTCTTCCTGTATCTCGTCAGCATCTTGCACGTTGGCGATTTTGGTCTGATAGTCGTCGAAATAGTTCTGTGGGCTGTCATCGAAACATCCAGTGAGCACCATTGTTAGACACAACAGTGTTGAACGTACGAGTAAGCTTGAGATCACGCGACGAACCATGTGACGGCTACCAGTCTATTTCGCTACCATCGAAATTAAAGAAGTGACCACTCACTTCAGTATTCGATGACTCTATTACAGTCACAAGGCCTTGAGCCGAAGTCTCTGTATCAATAAGAGCATTAGGGCCGCCCATTTCCGTCTGTACCCAACCAGGATGTAACGCTAACACTGTAAAGCCATTATCGGTCAAGTCGTTGCTTAAACTCTTCACAACTGAGTTAAGAGCCGCTTTAGATGAACGATAGATGTAGCCTCCGCCTGATGTGTTTTCAGACATGCTACCCACTCTAGATGAAAGACAGGCGATCTTTTTGACGTCACTACTTTCTATAAGAGGTAATAGAGTCTCGACAAGCTTCAATGGGGCAATTGTGTTGATTTCAAATACACGACGCCACTCTTCGACATCGGTATTACCCAGACCGTAACCTTTAGGGCCATAGTAGCCAGCGTTGTTGATCAAGATATCAATCGACTCTATTTGCGAGGGGAGTTGTTCTACTGCTTGATAATCGGTTATTTCTAATTGAATGCAGGTCAGGTTGCTACTGTGGTCTGCGAGTGAGAGCAGTTCTGTTGCTGAAGAGGCGTCACGGTAAGTTGCGTACACCTTGTGATTACCTTTCAAGTATTGTTGAGTCAGACTTAAGCCTATGCCGCGGTTCGCTCCAGTAATAAAAATAACGCTCATGGTGATTCCTTTTCAGTTCAATTAGTTAAGTTTGATGGCTTAACACGAGAAAATCAACGGTCCACCAACTGGCCATTAGCATTCCTACAAAAATCATTACTGCAGCCATCGAGCCACAGATCACACCACAGATGAGTATTACGTTTTTCATTGTTGTCTCTGGAATTAATTAAAGGTAATGATAACTATTATCATTAATTAAGGTTGTCGCCAAGTCTGAGACTGTTATGATTTTGAGATTGATACGTAATACGCCCGATCTATGACTCCTTTAATTTACCATCCAATTTATTCTCAGTTGCCTTTACCAGAAGGGCATCGTTATCCAATCAATAAATATCAACTGTTGCACAGTGCTGTGAAGCACCACATGGATAGCGATCCAAAATGGGGTAATGCATTCGAAATGTTCCAGCCAATGCCTGTTTCGGTAAAACAAGTAAAGCAGGTACACGATGGTGAATATGTCGATTTGCTAGTTTCTGGAAATTTGCCTGCAGCAAAAATGAGACGTATCGGTTTTCCGTGGAGCGAACAGCTTATAGAAAGAACACTCTATTCAAGTGGTGGAACCTGCTTGGCCGCTGAAATGGCAGTAGAGAGTGGTTTAGCGATTCATTTGAGTGGTGGTTATCATCACGCACACCATGATTTTGGTAGCGGCTTTTGTTTGTTGAATGATCTGGTTTTGGCGGCTAAGCATGCGCTGACCTTTGAACATATCGATAAAGTGTTGATCGTCGATAGTGATGTTCACCATGGCGATGGCACAGCGACTCTTTGCCAAGAGAATGACGACATAATTACTTTGTCGTTCCACTGCGACAAAAATTTTCCTGCACGAAAACCACTGTCTGATTTAGATGTGCCGTTAAGCCGTGAAACTAAAGATGAGGAGTTTTTGCGTTGTTTTGAACAAGTCACTAAGCTGGCGATCGCACACCATCAACCTGATCTGATTATTTATGATGCGGGGATCGATATCCATCAAGACGATGAACTGGGTTATTTGAATGTCTCGACACAAGGGATATTTGAGCGCGACTGTTTGATGATTGAATTAGCGAAATCAGAGTCTATTCCGATGGCATGCGTAGTCGGTGGCGGATATCGAACTGAACATCAAGACTTGGTGCCCATTCATATGCAGTTACTCAACGCTGCATTGGCTGTGAATAGCTGAACCGTTGAGCTCCGTGATCTCCAGATACAAAAAAGCCGCTGATTTCTCAGCGGCTTTCTTTAATGTGGTGGAGGGATAGGGATTTGAACCCTAGAACCGCTATTAACGGTTGCCGGTTTTCAAGACCGGTGCTTTCGACCACTCAGCCATCCCTCCAGTGCCGCGTATAATATAGTGGTGTGATTCGCTTGTAAATACCTTTATTAACTGACTGCTTTTTTTATGAACAAGTTTGTGTGTTTTTATATTGTCAGAGTGAAAATATATCGAAAAATGTTTCTGATCGCTTCGACTTAGAGGATTAGATCTCGTTTGAGAAAGGAAGATGGAGCTAGGATCTCATACAACAGATGTGAGAAACGTCATTAAGATCGCAGCCTTAGCTTCTTGGTGCTTAGCCACTACTCCTCATTAGGTTAACTTGCCTTTATTACTCATAAGATTCATAATAAATACATCTTATAGAGTGAAATATCCCAACATGCATATCACACGTTACACTGATTATTCCCTACGCGTTCTGATCTATTTAGCGATCAACAACCAATCTCTTAGCACCATCGGCGACATTGCTAACAGTTATGGTATTTCTAAAAACCACTTAATGAAGATCGTTCAGCAACTCAACCTCAAAGGGCACCTGATCGCTACAAGAGGAAAAAATGGTGGTTTGAAACTCAGTTGCCATCCAAGTCAGATCAACATCGGTACGTTAGTTCGAGAGTTAGAAGACAAGCGTAACTTGGTTGAGTGTTTTGGCGAGGATAATAGCTGTGTTATTACACCAAATTGCCAATTGAAAACAATCTTTGCTGAAGCTCAAGAGTGTTTTTACAAATGCTTAGACGCTTATAGCTTGCAAGATCTCCTCGGCGAAGGGCACAGCTACAAACTAGGGCAACTTTTGGCGGTTGACGTTATTTAAGTAAGCAAGTTTTGTTTACTCACTAGGTTTACGATGATGAAAGATTTAAATCAACCCCCTAACAATGGCGTTTCAATGACGGCATTTTTTGAGCTCGCGTTTCGACCGTTTTTTTTGTTTGCATCACTTTTTAGCGTTGCAGCTCTAGTTGGTTGGGCCGCGTTTTGGAATGGTAGCGCAACTCTGAATGTTTATGGCGGAGCAATGTGGTGGCATATTCATGAAATGTTATTTGGCTTTGCAGCCACTGTCGTGGTTGGTTTTTTACTGACGGCCGTACAAAATTGGACAGGTGTCCGCAGTATTAACGGACGTGGGTTAATGATACTTCTGGTTATCTGGCTGTGTGCGAGAATAGCCATGTTCCTACCTAATGTCTTTAGCCCTTGGTTGGTGGCTGGGCTCGATTTACTGTTTTTGCCTATCGCTGTCATTTATCTTGCTCACAATATTGTCAGTGTGAAACTTTGGCGAAATCTATTGTTCGTTCCCATTTTGCTGCTAATGACTTTTGCCAATGCGGCGATGCACTATGGTGTTCTATTTCAGCAGCCAATCTTAATTTCACAAGCTAGCACAAGCATGGTGCTGTTGGTGACTCTAGTCATGTGCATTATGGGTGGACGAGTCTTTCCTATGTTTACCGCGAATGGCACACAGACACCACGAACCCCTGCATTACCATGGCTTGAAAAGCTGAGCATCGTGAGCACGATTTTCGCCGTTGTGTTGAGCTTTCAGATACTTCCAGTTCCACAAGATATCGTTGCTAGCGTGTTTATTGTCAGTGGCCTGGCAAATGCGGTTAGGGCGGTAAGGTGGAAAATATGGGTCGCTTTTAAGACTCCTCTTGTGTCAACACCTATCATTTAAGGTGTTTAGATCGCACAGTGTAGCGAGTCTTACTAAAA
>NZ_JBFSTC010000075.1:0-27907 GCF_041466605.1 Vibrio sp. 10N.247.310.17
TTTCCCCCTAAATACGCGTAAGCGGCTTGTTCGAAAAAAGTACGGGCTGGTTTATCATCTTTTGCTCTTGAGGTGCGTGTCTCTACACGTTCATCTTCTTTAAAAATCTCTATCTTAATCATGTTGTGCCTTATGCTGTTCTTAGTTGAGTAACGTTTGTATCTAGTTCGAAAAGTTGCCTAGTCATCGGGCCATATTCAGGCTCGATATACCAATCAGGAACTTGCTTAGAAAAATCTATGGTGATGACTTCACAAAGAGGAACAACTTTATTCATTCCATTACCTGATAAGTTTTGAAGTTGAGCTTTAGTAAATCCAGCATCGAGTAACATGTTTAAGTTGTTATAAAACGTTTTTCGCACACTAAAAGAACGTTGAACTTCCTTGAACCCTTCATTAACAAGACGTCGATAAAACGAAAATGCCCTATCCGCTTTGGCGTAACTGGTATTGCCTTTAGGTGTGGTTTTTTTATGAGAAGTGCGAAGAGTCTGCTGTACCTTTTCATCATCGTATATGTTCATAGATTGACCTTTAAATGTATTGTCTATCAGCTTTCCGTATGTTTCTTTCCAGAGTTCTTCGATTAACTCTTTGCCTGTATCTTCTTTTAGCTGATGTTGATGTTTTATTAAGTCGTGAATATTAGTTGGTATGCCTAGTTGTTGCAGTTTTCGTTTTTTTACTTCTGATTCAAAGCGAACTAAATATTTTGAAAAGTGAAGAATCCTAGGGTCTGACATAGCATCAAACACAAACTGAGCGTGCCTATCGCCTTTCCTTGCCTTGTCTGAATATTCGTTATATTGCTTGATGAATTCATGATGCTTAGAGTAGATTTTTCCACCCCAGTAAGAAGAGTTCGTATTGTGTTTACAAGTTGTCTCGTAGTCATATCGGGAAGATCGAACCTGACCATGGGACACGTTTCTAAAGTGATTAATAACTTGTTTACATTGCTGTTCAGTTTCAACTACTGCTGAAAAAGTACAATCAAGCTGCATCACCTCAGCCCTATCCCAATCGACCATTAATGCTAATTCAGGGTTAGACAAAGTAAGAGAAGAATAAAACTCTGAATAGGCAAGTAAAATACAGTTAGACCCAAACACGTTATGTCCTTGAATGATTTTAGCTGGGCTCGCTTTCAACTCGATATGTGGAGGAATATTTATAGAACCATTATGAAATTTAAGTGCAATACCTGTATAGCTTGATGGAACTTGCTGAAAAGGAATGAACTCACTGAAGACGTTGTTAATGTTCCCAAACTCATCACGCTCAATAGCACCAGAACCAATAAACCCCGTATCTGAAGCTACTTTAGATACGTTCAGTTCCTCATAGTATGCAGAATCTTTAGATGTGCGCGACTCAAGCTGAAAGCAATATTCAGACTTAAATGGAACCATTAATCTAAGTAAATCCAACATCAAAAAAACCTGTCAATAGCTCTGTAGAATAAAATTAGATAATCCTATAGAGTAAATTAAATCTTAAGGCTGAATATATAGGGTTATAATTGAACATACAAGATAAAAAACACGGGTTAATTATGTCTATAGGGGAAAATTTAAAGCGCCTGAGGCGTGATCGAGGGTGGACGCAAGGAGAGCTTGCAAAACATTGTGGGATCCGATTGGGTCAAATATCCAAAATTGAACGTAATGATACAGATCCAAAACTAAGCACTATATACGCACTAACAAAGGCATTAGGATGCACTCCCAATTCACTACTAACAGACGTATCTAAGACAAGTCTCGATGCGCTTATAGAGATTGCTCTCGAACGAGTTCAAAAGTTACCAGCTGATGATAAAGAGCATCTATTAGCCGTAATAGATAAATACTGCATAGCCCAAAGTTTGCAGCACTTACTAGAAACAAATACTGTATTTGGTATGTCGTTTTTTGAAGGTAAAACAGAAGAACTAAAGCCAGTTCTAACTAAAGAACAAAAAGAAAATGTGTAAATATTACACAAGGGTAGACTATTAAAGGAAGTCTACCCCAACTAACGTGATTTACATCACATGTGAATATTCGAAAAGGAAAGCCCCGACCCCGCGCTACGCTTGCCTCGGTGTTCGGTGGCTTTCTTCTCCTTTTTCCTTCTCACCGTCCTTGCTCAGTCTTCGCCGTCCTTGTTCGTCGTCAAGCGTCGAGTAATCGATAGAAACGAAAATTGGGAGTGCTCTGTACCAAAAAGCTATTCTGGCAAAATGAAAGGAAGGTTTTGTGATCTTCTTTTGAGGAAGTAACGCTTCGCTGCTTTTCGGGCATTTGAGGAAGTCATGCCCAAGAACTGTATCGAGTGCCCTTATCCCTGCGGGGCTAAATTGCGAATCAAAAGTAAGATTTGATAAATCAATTTTGGATTTTGAATGCTAATGCGCATTGTGCAAATTATGTTACGGGTTAACTTCTAACAACGATTTTCCTAACGGGCATCAAAAAGGCCAGACAAGCTGACCTCCTCATTGAGCATGTTACTCACCCACGTTCTTATTCAGTTAAGCACAGCGAACCACTCAACATAATTTAGACCCATAATACGAATCAAAGGTGTAAGCCTCAGATAGTAATGTCACTTTTGAGCCAGATTAAAATGTCACCTTAGCACTGGTTTAGGTTTAGTGGGATATTTAGATGGAAGTGATTTTTTCTTTTTCGCCATGTTGAACCCTCGTCTGCGTAGACCATCAGCCTATCAGAGGTGGCAAAAACGCTTTACTGTTTGCTCAGCAAAAACCGACGTAAATCTCGCTCCGCGCGCATCACAAACAAGATGTACACCTTGTCACCTTCTTGCTTGTAGAAAACTCGACATGGATTCACTACGACTTCGCGATAATTAAAGTGCTCAAGCTCAGGAGACAGACGCCCAGACTCGGGAAAGTCGCTGAGACGTTCAACTTTGTCGAAAATGTTTCGAACCAGCTGTTTGGCCGCGACTAAGTTTTCAAGGGCAATGTATTCCGCGATATCGTTAAGGTCCGATAACGCGGGCTCACTCCAAATCACTTCAGCCATTTTGACATCTTGTCTTTGGCTTCGTCATGACTCAGCGCCTTGCCTTCAGAAATGGCGCGCTCACCGCGTGCGATCCCTTCGAGGATAGCCAAGCGGTTTTGCATAAATTGGTAGTCGTCAACATCCACGAGATACGCTGAAGGTTTGCCATGCTCGGTGATCAACACGGGCTCTTTGGTGTCGTGCAGGTCAGCAAGGATTTTGGTAGCTTGACGCTTAAGAGAAGTTACGAGCTCGACTTTCATATAAATGACTCCAATAAAAGATTAGAGTGATACTATTGTATCACTCTCATTCTTACAAGTTTAGCGCAGAAAAATACCGCGTATAACATCATATTCAATCACTTTTCTTATATTATTCCAGAATGTTAGCTCAACTCTTTTAACGTGAGCGCTTTCATAATTAAGTAAAAGTTCATCCGCGTACTTGATGCTTTGTGTATCTGTGATCTTATGGTAAGCCACTCTCATAAACAGTCCAGCGAAAGCGACTAATATTAAATACCAAGCCAAATTAGGAAGACCAATCGTTAATTCAAAGAGTTCTGTCGTCGTGATTAGTGAGATAAGCGCCACACATAAAAAAGCTGCGGGTAAGGCTGACACCATATACAAGGTGAAATTTTTCAGTGGTCTATAAAAGTACTCTCGAAATCGCTTTGTATCATCAACGTATTGCTCTTTGAAGCGATACTGCTAAAATCAAATCATCTTGCTTCGTATTGACGTTTATATCGATAATAAGTTCATAAATCAGATGGTTACACAAAACCACTATTAGTTTAAAAGCTCTACATTTGGTAAGATATTCAAGGAATCAATAACTTATTATATAAAAGGCTTAATATGAAAATCGGTATGGTTGCCCTATCACTATTCACCGCTTTTGGCATGAGTTCATACGCGCTTGCTAATGAAAATGACACAGCAGCTAAAGATCTCGGTCATTTTTATGCAGGTGTAGATGTCGGATTTTATAATGAAACCGAATTAGAATACCGCGGTAGCAAAATTGAAGATTCTTCTGATCTAGCTGATTTGAGTTATAACTTAGTTGGCGGTTATGAGTTCAATACACACGATGTAGTAAAGCTGGGATTAGAAGCGGAGTACCGAAAAATTGGCAAAGTTAACTTTGCTCAAATGATGGATATTGAAGGCCAAGCCTTCTTCGTGAATGTTAAGCCCAAATTCATCGTTAAAGGCGACGTCTTGGATTTGTATGTCTCCCTGTTAGCAGGCGTTGGATCTATTGATACGGAAATCAAAGCCTTTGGGCTCTCAGCTTCTGAATCTGAGGCCGCTTACCAAATCGGTGGAGAATTTGGCGCAATAATTACCGATAACATCGACGTTCATATCGGTTACCGCTCTGCACATATTGAAATAGAGTCCATCGATGTTTCATCCAAAACAGCATACATTGGTGCAAGGTACCATTTCTAAAGTTCCGTCAATGGCTAGACCAATTTATTGCGGTCAACTAGCCTAACATTGCAAATAGTCCGATCTCTTTGAGGTCGGATTTATCATTATTGGTTCACTTAACTTCCTTTACATTGCCTCCAAATATAGACCTATTCTTCCACCAATATAAAGTTACGTTGCAACTTATTAAAAAAACCAGCGCTATTGCAAGATAAATCACTCAAACAGGCTGCTATTTTATGTTTAAATTTTGATCTATCAAGCGGTTATATGTTTTAACTTGGTGACTAAGCAAGCAAACACTATGCATTCACGCTTACATTATGAATTATAGTGTTAACATCAGACAATGTTGTAAACCAGGTGTTTGATATGTTGCCTAAACTTTATAAGTTCAGATCTCTTCACGATAGAAACATACAATCGATATCCGAGTGTTCGTTGTGGTTTGATTCCGCTAAGACCTTTAATAACCCTTTTGAATCTCATCACCTGTTCAACAAAGAACTTCAGAATGACTTCAAGGTAATGTGCTTCTCTCAATCGAATGACCATCCCATACTTTGGTCTCAGTATGGTGATAACTTTAAAGGTATGTGTATTGAGTATGATCTTAACTGTTATCACGGTGAGGCAGATCTCAATTGCTTTGAAGTTCAGTATGCTGACAACCCAAGCATGCTTAGTACTCCTTCGCTAGTTGACTTAAAAGCATCGAAATTAGCCGCGAGCGTACTTGGAATCAAACATTCAAACTGGCGTTACGAAAAAGAATATCGCTGGGTACTGCCCAATGAAGAGATTATTGGCAACAAGCTGTATCTGAATAAAGAGTGTATAAGCTCTGTGATTCTCTCAGAACATGCTCCTGCCGATAGAAAACTAAAGGTACTAATGACTTGCCAACACCTCGGCATCCCCGTTAAACACGCTGTCGCTAAACAAGATTCGTGTACATTTGGCACCTTCGGTTAAATAGATATCAGTAAAATGAACGCCCTACGAGACATATTGTCATATCAAGTGACAGTGCAACAAACTGGCATCTAACTCAGATCACCGTAATTCACTCGTATTCATTGGCATTTTAGACAATCATATTAATATCATTTAGTTATAGTGCATTATCCAGGTCAGTTTGTGATATGAAGTCGGATGTACTTTTCTGGGAAACTGTATTTGAACTGTTTCTTGTTTGGTAAGTGCTGTTTCGCCTGTCTACAAGCTTTACTATCGCCGGATGTTCTCACTCTCTTGATTTTTGTATAACCTTTGGAGTGCTTCATTTCAATCATCAGGTCACAATAACCATCGATTTCAACATTGCTCTTTTTTAGGCCTTTCATGACCGTCGCTTTGATTTTTTTGGCTACCGGATTGACCAATGCATCGTCGGGAAATACGACTGGGGATAAAAAAAACAACAAAAGGATTAGATATCTCATACTGTTCTCCTTTATTGGAACTGAGAACAGTATGACGATGGTTAAGGCAAGCGAAGAACTAACTTAGTATGAAAATTGACAAGATAAGACGTAATTCTTGACCATTACGCCTTCTTTGAACCTTTAGATTTGAAGCCGTTATGTGGGAATACATTACGAATACGTTGTTGCACGTTCTTAGGTACATCCTTTGTGAACTTGAGATTATAACCAGAGCGCTTTGCGTACACTTTTAATTCACCTTTAAAAGTGTTGTTGTGGCCAATCTCTTGAAGGTTGTGCTTAAAGCTGGGTGGAAGATGACCTTTAACTTGTTCGATCGCCCCATCGTTAAATTTGATTTTCAATACCGGCCTATCAACCGCGACTAACCAAAAAACCAACGCTGCACCGATTAAGATTACATACATCATAATGTCACCACTACTGTTGATGATTATTTATCGTCAGAAAGGAGCTTGCTTAAATCTTCTTTAAGATTGGTTACTGTCTTGCTGGCCTGTTCACTACGAGATGCTTCGCTTACCAAATACTCGATAGCATCTGATAGCGTACAACCTAGCTCGTTCGCACGCTGGGATAGCTTTTCCCATACACGATAATCAAGGTCGATTGATTTTTTCTTGGTGTGAACTTGTTCAGCATTAAAGTGACGCTTTCGCTTAGCTCGAATCGCTTGCTTGAGCTTGTTATCGAGCTCAGGAGACATGTTGTCAGATATCCACTCAAGAACACCTGTTGGTTGGTGTTCAAGCTTCAATAAGGCTTGTACAGCAACGTCAGCTTCACTTGAATCAATATGGCAGGTGATCGACTCGCCTTCTTTCCATTTTTTGACCAGATAGTTCCATTTCCAACCACATTCCAAGTTTTCAAGCTGCTGATATTTCATGTCTAATCTCGAGAGTTAATCCTAGTGACAGCGTAACCCAAAATAGGCTATTTAACAATTGTTGTCTTGAAAGAATAGACCAAGATCATACTTATATTAGCTTAGTGATTAGTAACTACAACATAGAGCTACAAGCGAGATCGGTTTTTCTATATACTCCCTACCTCATTATCATAATCAGAAACTTAAATGACTCTAGTAGATTGGCGACATGTTACGCCTCAGTACGACGAATATAGCGCTCAATTAGAGCAATTCCCTGACATCTCGCCTTTCCCATTTTCAGACATTCAACATAGATTCAACGATGCGTTAACCCGCTTTGTCCGTTTGTCCAACCTTTCGCGTGTTTTACTTGTCAACGCTCCGGACAATTCGATCTATCGTCAAATGATCGTTGAATCTTTAGTAACTGCTCTAGATGATCACACGTTACCAGTAATAAAAACTGAGTCTTTAAATGCTGTCTCTCTGTTTGACCAAGTTCAATCAAAAGATGGCCAAGTCGTTGCGACAAAGCCTGGCTTACTGGCTAGAGCGAACAATGGTTATCTGATTGTTTCAGCCAACTTGATTCTAGCAAACCCGGGAAGCTGGTTACTGCTTAAATCGGCACTTCTTGGTGAGGCCGTAGAGCCCATCAGTAGCAACCCTGAACACTTAAACCAATCTCCATCTTTACCGCTTACCTACAATATTAAGTTGATTGTGGTTGGAGACCGAGCTCAACTCGGCGATCTTGATTACCTAGACAGTGATATTCAAACCGGCTTCTGCCTATTCAGTGAAATTGAACAAGACATAAAGCTAACAGAAGAGACGTTGACTCAATATCTTGGTTACCTTAAATGGCTCCAACAACGTTATGAACTGCCAAACATCACGCAACAGGCGGTGACAGGCATTCTTACTGCTGGAGCAAGAGAAACTGAAGACCAAAGCTATATACCGTTGTGCCCGATTTGGCACAATGCGTTATTAAACGAAGCTTTGATTGAAGCCGACCATGGTGAGATTGATGGTCACCATATTCAGCAAGCACAACAACACAAATACAACCGCGAGTCGTACTTACCTGAACGTGCTCTTGATGATATTCGAGATGGCCAAGTTATTATCGAAACCGAGGGTGAACAAGTTGGACAAGTTAATGGTCTGACGGTTATCGATGTACCAGGACACCCTGTATCGTATGGTGAACCAGCCCGAATTTCATGTGTTATCCACTTTGGTGATGGTGATATTGCAGACGTTGAACGCAAAGCGGAACTCGGTGGTAACCTTCACGCCAAAGGTATGATGATCATGCAAGCATTTGTAAGCAGCGCGTTAAACCTTGAAGATCCGTTGCCCTATGCTGCTTCTGTTGTATTTGAGCAATCATACTGCGAAGTTGATGGCGATAGTGCTTCTCTTGCTGAGCTTTGCTCTTTGGTCAGTGCTTTGTCGGAATACCCTATCAATCAACAAATAGCGGTAACCGGTGCTGTCGACCAATTCGGTCGTGTACAAGCAGTTGGTGGGCTAAACGAGAAAATCGAAGGCTTCTATCATGTGTGTAAACACAACGGGTTAACTGGCGAACAAGGTGTGATCCTTCCAAGATCTAACTTACGACATCTTGCTCTGAAGCCAGACCTAATTGAAAGCATCAAAAACAAAGAATTCCATATTTGGTCTGTCTCTAATGTAGATGAAGCTATTCCTCTTATTATGAACAAACCATTTAGAGACGATGAACAAGAAAGCGTTCTGAGCAAAATTGCGGAACGTATTGAAAACTTTGAAAGACATGAGCACCCTATTGGAATTGTTGGACGCATTAAAAACTGGTTTGTCTAGTACTGATCGGACTTGTTTAGCGTACACCTGTTCACTAATATGCACCTATCAAAAATTGGAGTAATTGATAATGCAAAACAAACGTGATTCTTACACTCGCGAAGATCTTCTAGCATCAAGCCAAGGCGAACTATGGCCTGAAGGTCCTCAACTACCAGCACCGAACATGTTGATGATGGATCGCATCACTAAAATGTCTGAGACTGAAGGTGATTTCGGTAAAGGTTTGATTCTTGCTGAACTGGATATTACTCCTGACCTATGGTTCTTCGACTGTCACTTCCCTGGTGACCCAGTAATGCCTGGTTGTCTAGGACTTGATGCAATGTGGCAGCTTGTTGGCTTCTACCTTGGTTGGGTTGGCGGCAAAGGTAAAGGCCGTGCTTTAGGTGTAGGCGAAGTGAAATTCACTGGCCAAATCCTACCTACTGCGAAAAAAGTGACTTACGAAATCCACATGAAGCGTGTTGTTAACCGTCGCCTAGTTATGGGCCTTGCAGATGGTCGCGTACTTGTTGATGGCAAAGAGATTTATGTTGCTAAAGATTTGAAAGTTGGCCTTTTCCAAGATACGTCAGCATTCTAATCTAATCATTTAATTAGAGTAACGCAGTTAGATTTTAATAAAGCAGCCATTGGCTGCTTTATTTTCACTCCAATATATTTAGTTATAGTGCACTAGAGTGTGCTGATTAAACAAACTTTCTTATTCCGAAACTGTACTGTATTAGTCCACCAGCAACTGTGTATTCCACTACAAGTATCAGTATCAGCTTAAAGTGTTAGCTCTCTACGCCATTACATTTATTTTATCTAACTTATATGCCCACTCAGAAACTAACAAGGCTCCACTGCTGTACAACAATGGAGCCTTGATCTTTGAATATGTTCCGCCCTATCTATTTATAGAGACCTGATTGCTTATCACCTTTGGCGTCACGCCAACCACCTAACCAATAAGACCGAGAATCCATTTGGCTATATGGGCAAGCTTCTTGTGACCTACCGTTTATACCAGCTTTGTAGCCTTGAGATTGTGCTCGTTCTAGTCGATCACGCTTTTGTCTCTTCATAGTGCAGTCCTCATACGGGTGTTCTATTTACTAACATACAATGATTACAACTTTGCGGAGTTTTTGTGACTCCAACTTTAAGAATCGACCAGTTTTTCACTTTTCTCAAGGCGAAAAAAAGCCCGAATTCAGAATTGTGAACTCGGGCTCAAGAGGTGAAATTATTTAAATTTTCTACGGAACCCTAATAAGCCGAGTACAGTCAAAGCGAACCAACCTAAGCTACCGCCTTTACGATCGACCTTTGCTGTATCAGTACTACGAGCTTGGATATCACTCTTACCTTTACCTTCGATAGGAATCAATTTAACCGCAACAACCTCTTCTACTGCATTAGACGCAGCACCAGCACAGTATGAGTTGTGAGACGTTGTATCGTAGGCTCGTTCATCGTTACCTCTACCGTCTCCATTTGTATCGATCATACATTTTATAGCTGTTGCAGAGATAACACCCGCATCGTTGATACCTGAAGCATCAATGATTCGGAACTTGTTGTTCTCTCCAGAAACGTTGCCATCGTTTGTTAGATCGTCTAACCACCAAGCTTTCTCATTAAAGATATTTTTACGACGTTCGTCTTTCGAACTAGCAACATCGTAAGGGTAAATAAAGCCGCGGTGTCTACGCTCACTGCCATCAACTTCACGCGTTGTTTCTGCGTCAACTTGACCAACAATTTCATTGAAGTTGTTAACGGCTCTAGCTTCACCACTCGAACCAGCAAAGAAGATACCACCCGTTAGGTATGTCGCTGTTGGAGTCGCAACTGAAGCATCAGTAACAACAAACATCTTACTGCCTGCGCTACCATTTTCAGGCACTCGACCATTACGCTTAGAGTTACCAATAACAAACAAGTTTTTGTTGATATCGGTCGCTACAGAGTTACTGTATTTGTAATCATTAGACGAGTTAGAGTTGACCTTAGCCCCCTCAATTGATTTGGTCGTCCAAGTATTCGCGCTGTCAGCTAAGTCCAGAGATTTACTGATGAATACAGATGCATTCATATCTTGCAGATCACCACTACCATCAACAGTATTGTAGCCTACGCCATAAAACTTAGTATCCGATTCGGCAATTGAACGCATGCTACCTTGAGCATAGTAATCGCCTTGTCTAGCAGTTCCACCACGAGTCCAATCGATTTGCTTGGTATTCGTACCATCCCAAATAGCAGCTTTTGAACTAAATACAGGATCCGGCGTTGACGTCTCCGTAATGGTTTCACTAGTAGAAACACTACCTACATTGTAAACAGTACCATTACTTGCTTTGATAGCTTTCCATGCTCGAGTCTCAGAAGATCCTGCAGGCCCATTTGGTGACGTTGTAAAGATTGCGTTATTACGAATGCTACCTTCTGATTTGATACCTAAAGGCTTAACTTCTGATGCGTCGTTCACATAAAGGGAGTTGATCACTGTATTGCGAGTATCGAGTATTGCCCCGCCTTCTATAAATGCCTTTGCATTTACATAACTCAGGTTGTTTCTTTCCTTAAACCAAGTATCTTCCCAGCGAGTTTTCGCCCAGCTTTCACATGTGGAATATCTTAGTTCACGTTTACAATAGTTTTTGAAGTCATCGAACTCTTGTAAATATTGGAAGACAGCATCCATAGCGAAAGGAACTTCTTCACGGTAACTAATGGCTTCAAGCGAATTACGAGTTTCACCTGCTAGCTTAAAGCTATCACAAGCGACACCACCGATAGTACCAGCGGTAAAACAACTTTCAGTTCCGGTAACCGCAGCTGGTTGAATCGCGACACCAAACGTTTCAGAAGCTCCGACAATTGAGCTAGGAGTCGCGACTTCAACTACCTTGTACAGTGCAGCATTCGCGTTAGTTGCAGCCAAAACTAAGGCTGCAACTGTTGTTAATTTAAATTTATTACAAGTCATGATTACTTCTTAACTTTCCTGTTGTAGTGCCTCGAGCTCTTCCCAGCGCTCAAAAGCAACTTCAAGCTCCTGCTCTGCTGCAGATAGCTTATCTAATACTGGTTGTGTCTGCTCTACAGATTTTGAAAAGAAGCTAGGATCGTTGACTTCTTCCTGAAGAGTTTCAATTTGAGTTTCCAATTCTTCCAAACGCAAAGGTAGCGCTTCTAGTTCTCGTTGTAGCTTATACGATAACTTCTTAGCTTTAGCCTTAACTGGCGCAGTTTTGGGAGTTTCCTCAACTACTTTCTCTGGCTTTGATGGCTTTTCAACCTGTCGGTACTCTATAGCCTGCTTTCTTTGTTGCTGAGCATCGTGGTAACCACCAACAAATTCTTCAACAACGCCGTTGCCTTCAAATATCCAACTTGTCATAACCGTGTTATCAACAAACTGTCGATCGTGGCTCACTAAAAGAAGCGTACCCTGATAGTTGGCAAGCAAATCTTCTAAAAGTTCCAAAGTTTCGATATCTAGATCGTTGGTTGGCTCATCGAGAATCAATAAGTTATTCGACTTAAGGAAAATACGAGCTAATAACAGACGGTTTTTCTCACCACCAGACAGTGCTTTCACCGGAGTGCGAGCACGTTTAGGAGAGAACAAGAAATCTTGTAGGTAGCTCAGTGCATGGCGCTCACGGCCGCCTACTGTCACTTCTTGCTTACCATCCGCTAGATTGTCAATTACTGACTTCTCAGGGTCTAGGATTTCGCGGTATTGGTCGAAGTAAGCCACTTCAAGTTTAGTACCACAATGCAGACGGCCAGAATCAGGCTTCAGCTGATCAAGAAGCAGTTTAAGTACGGTACTCTTACCACAGCCATTAGGGCCGATCAGAGCAATACGATCACCACGCATAATATTGAAGCTGAAATCTTTAACGATCTCTTTGCCTTCAAAGCCAAAGTTAAGATTCTCTGCTTCGAATACAATCTTGCCTGAACGTTGACCATCATCGATCTGAATAACCGCTTTACCCTGCACTTCACGACGATTGATGCGCTCTTCACGCAACTTCTTAAGTGCACGTACACGGCCTTCGTTACGCGTTCGACGAGCTTTAATGCCCTGACGAATCCATACTTCTTCTTGAGCAAGCTTTTTATCGAATTCAGCGTTCTGCATCTCTTCGACACGTAACGCTTCTTCTTTCTCTAGCAAGTAGTTTTCGTAATCGCCAGGGAACGAGCTCAGCTTGCCGCGATCAAGATCAACAATGCGAGTTGCCATCGATTTGATGAAAGCACGGTCATGGGAGATAAAGATGATTGAACCACGGAAATCTTTCAGGAAGCCTTCTAACCATTCGATTGTCGCAACATCTAGGTGGTTAGTCGGTTCGTCGAGTAGAAGCACGTCTGGGTCACATACAAGCGCACGAGCAAGCGCCGCTTTACGTTGCCAACCACCAGACAAATCCGTCAGTTTTGTTTCAGCAGTGAGTTTAAGCGCCGCCATTACGTTACTTACGCGATCTTCGAAACGCCATGCGTTGGCATGATCCAACTGCTCTTGCACACGAGTAAGACGATTTAAGTTCTTTTCGCTAGGGTCAGTACCAATGAGATCCAAAAGATCATGATAGATCTTCAACTGTTCGCCGATTTCCGCTAGGCCACCAGCAACGTAATCATAAACGGTGCCTTCTTCATTACGCGGTGGATCTTGCTCAAGGCGAGACACAACCACATCTTGTGTGATTTGCATCTTGCCGTCGTCCATGATGATGTTCCCTGACAGGATTTTCATTAACGTAGACTTACCCGCGCCATTGCGCCCTACTAAACACACACGTTCGTTTTCTTGCAGTGCAAAGTCCGCACGATCTAATAACGGGTGATCGCCAAACGCTAATTGCCCGTTATGAATTGTAAGTAATGCCATTCTTTTTTAACCAATCATTAAGTTCTAACAAGCCAAATGGCCAGTTAAGCTCTGAGCTTTGAGAAAAGTCAGAGCTTTCAAATTTGAGCACCGGAATAGTGACCCCGTAACGGGAAAAGAGCTCATCATCAAATGCAATGTCGACAACGTTGACGTGATGGCTAATGTTTAACTGTTCCGTGAGTTTGAATGCCATCTCACATAGATGGCACCCTTCTGTACTGTAGAGAGTCAGCACGCTATATCCTTATACAATCTCTTAATTACTTATGTGTAATCAACCAGCAGTTATGAATGTGCTTGTTACGAGAGAAGTCCAATGGAAGCGTTTTAGCTGAGATGTTCTGAGCTTTGAGACCTAACTCTTCTAGGCCTTCTACATCCATTTTGAAGTGACGCTTGTTGTTAGAGAACACAATTGTGCCTTCTTCACGAAGAAGACGCTTAAGGTTTTCCATCAATTGAATGTGATCACGCTGAACATCAAAAGATTGATCCATACGCTTAGAGTTTGAGAACGTTGGGGGATCAATGAAGATCAGGTCGTAAGAACCCTGCTCTTTAACCAACCACTGTAAGCAGTCAGCTTGAACAAACTGATGTTGACGACCAACACGGCCATTAAGCTCCATGTTCTGCTTTGCCCACTCAAGGTAGGTATTAGACATGTCAACGGTTGTTGTAGAGCGTGCGCCACCCACAGCAGCATGAACAGATGCACTGCCTGTGTAAGCAAATAAGTTAAGGAAATCTTTACCTGCAGCCATTTCGCCGATACGACGACGAGTGATCTTATGATCTAAGAACAAGCCCGTATCTAAGTAGTCATGAAGATTAACAATCAGCTTAACGCCGTATTCGTTCACTTCTAGGTTAGAGGAGTCTTGAGCCATTTTTTGATATTGAGATCGGCCTTTCTGCTTCTGACGAACCTTAAGAACCACGTTGTTTGCTTCAACGCCAGTGACTTGAATAGAAGCACGGATGATATCGGTTAAGCGACGTTTTGCTTTCTCTTCCGGTACATCTTTAGGTGCTGCGTATTCTTGAATCACTAGGTGACCTGGGTATACGTCAATCGCTACATTGTATTCTGGTAAGTCCGCATCGTAGATACGGTAACAATCTAATTGCTCTTTCTTAGCCCACTTGCCAATTTTACCGATGTTCTTTTTAAGACGGTTTGCGAAGTCTGGGGCAATAAGTTGCTCTTGTTCACCCGTTGGACGCTCTGACATCGGACGATCTGAAATTGAGTAGTTCTTTTGGTGACACGGTAACGCACCATTGTTCAATTTGAACTGTTTGTCTGCACGCATACGTAAGCAGCTAAGCAGTTCGTCAGAACTAGAGAAGATAGACGCGTTACAACCGCCAAATTCCGTTTTAAGTTGTGCACCGAATGCCGTGTAAAGTGCAATCAAACCCGGCTCTGTGCCAAGACGCTCACCATAAGGTGGGTTAGAAACAATCACACCATCAGTAAACTCTGTAGGACGCTTAAGCTTTGCAGCATCGCCTACTTCGAATTCAATCAGCTCTTCAACACCAGCACGACGAGCATTGTCACGCGCTGTTTTGATCATGCGCTCGTCATTGTCGTAGCCATAGAACTTACACTCTACTTTCTTAACGCCACGACGACCTTGAACGTTCGCTTCAGCTTTCACTTCAGCCCACAGTTCTGGTTCAAAATCTTCTAGTGATTCAAAACACCACTTCTGGCGCTTAACACCTGGAGCCATGTTCGCAGCCATCATTGCCGCTTCAATCACTAACGTACCTGAACCACACATTGGGTCTAGGAAAGGCTTAGTTGCGTCCCAGCCACTACGAAGAAGAATCGCTGCAGCAAGGGTTTCACGCAATGGTGCGCGGCCTGATTCTGGACGATAACCACGTTGGTGAAGACCGCTACCTACCATATCAACACCAAGAATCGCTTTATCACGATGTAGACGAACGTGAATACGAATATCTGGATTTTCTTTGCTGATAGACGGACGAGGCAAAGACTTTTTCTCAAAGCTATCAACAACGGCATCTTTTACTTTCATCGCACCGTATTGGCTATTACGGATTTCGTTGTTTGTACCGTTAAAGTCAACAACAAAACGCTTAGAGCTATGGAATTGATTTACCCAGTTAACCGCGGTGGTTGATAGGTACAAATCCATGTCGTCCATACAAGTGAATTCAGAAAGGACACGTACAAATCTAGAAGCCAAACGACTCCATAAACAACAACGATAAATTTGCTCATTGGTCGCTTTGAATTTAACACCTGCTTGAACAGGTTTTGCATTTGTAATCCCTAGTTGGGTTAGTTCTTCAACTAATAAATTCTCAAGGCCGTTTGAGGTAACCGCTAGATATTGATTCATAGTGTTCTTTTATTGATAAAAATTAGCTCGATTATACCTGAATTTGTTATTAGAGCATCACACTAAACTTGTCTTTTCATTGAATCTTTCGACTAACTGGCTAGCAAACACACAGTCATGAAGCGATCGCTTACCCACATCCCCTTAGAACATAAGACTTATCGAATCAGCACAATTTATGACCAAACATCGGCCAACGCGGCGGTGTGAATTTATATTCACCTTGAAATTGGTATATACCAGACCTAATTTAAGACTGAAAGTTAGCTACAAAAGCACAAAAACAGGGAATAAAGGGAGGTAATTTACACTTCTGGCGATGAAAATAGGCAGAAATTAAGATGAAAAAACAGTCACAAGTTCACTAATTAAATAGTTAAGCGGTGATGTATTTATCTGGATGAGGTTTTTTAGGCACAAAAAAATCGGCTATTGAGCCGATTCTAAGGAAGGTTTGATAGGTTTATGCGTTGCAATGTGTGTTAGAAATGATGAACTAAACTGGGGAATTAACCGACCATTGCAATATGTGTATGGTGAAAATGAAGAATAGAGTTCGCGTCTACCATCCTATCGTGCATCACCTTAATCGAGTCTCCAAAACTTAACCCTTTTGAAGGTGTGAGCAGAAACTCTTCTAAGTCGACAAATGCACATAGGCTCGCACACTCTCCCACTTCTAATACAATGAAGTAACCTAGGCTATGCTCGTTATTCATTTGTACGATATCCCCTTCTTGAGGAGATTCGTGGCCAGCGCCTTGTGAATCGAAGAACCAGCTTTTAGGCTGTACTGGCTTGTGGAAGCGCTTTGCTGCCACACAATATAGTGCGAGTTCAGCTTGGCGAGGCTCAGACAGTTCTAAGCCAGAAATTTGTTCTTTGAAGGTTTGGTATGAAGATGCGTCATCAACGGTGAATTCATTATCTCTAAACGCGCAGTCCACCAGCTTATTGCGGACCAGATTCGTTTTGAAAATCATATCCTCTCCGAGGTTTAGCATTAATGAACATTGCTGCTCATCGTAATACCAACTCCATGTATCGCTAGGTTTAAGCATCATTTCGTCTCACACTGTTGAACCATTCCATTAGGTAAAACGCAAAATTACCTTCAATTACAGTAATTTTACTGAGCAATAGGCAAAAAAAAAGAGGAAATGAATTCCTCTTTCTTATCGCTTCTGTCTACAACTCAGTGAGTTACAGTGTCTCTTTTAGTAAGACGATGCCAAATTATAGCTTTCCTAAAATAACCAAATCTTTTTGATAACTCTGTTTATAAAAGCTCTGGGTTTATAAAAGTTCTGGTTTTCGGGACTATAAATTCTTAACGATGTCGCCTACAAGACCTGGGCCTTTGTAGATGAAACCAGAGTAAACTTGTACAAGCTTCGCGCCTGCCATCATTTTCTCTTTCGCAGCAACGTAAGAGTCAACGCCACCTACCCCGATGATCGGTAATTGGTCACCCAACTCTTCGTGAAGTTTACGAACCACTTCAGTACTGCGAGATTGAACTGGACGTCCACTTAGGCCACCCGCTTCATCGCAATGTTTCATGCCTTCAACGATTGAACGATCCAATGTTGTGTTTGTTGCGATCACACCATCGATCTTATTTTTGATCAATGATTCACAAATTTGGCTAATTTCGTCATCACTTAGATCCGGAGCAATCTTAAGAGCAAGAGGAACATATTTACCATGCTTCTCTTCTAGTTCAGATTGTTTCGTTTTAAGTTCAGACAATAGATCGTCTAGAGCTTCGCCGTATTGTAGAGAACGAAGTCCTGGAGTATTTGGTGAAGAGATGTTCACAGCAATGTAACCAGCGTATTGATATACCTTCTCCATACAGATCAAGTAATCTTCAGCGCCCTTTTCAATTGGTGTGTCTTTGTTCTTACCGATGTTGATACCTAAGATGCCGTCGTAGTTCGACTTCTTAACGTTCTCAATAAGATTGTCGACGCCAAGGTTATTGAACCCCATGCGGTTGATGATACCTTCAGCTTCAACAAGACGGAACAGACGTGGTTTGTCATTACCGGCTTGTGGACGAGGAGTTACCGTTCCTACTTCAACGAAACCAAAACCCATTGCGCCAAATGCATCAATACATTCGCCGTTTTTATCTAGGCCAGCCGCTAGGCCAACTGGGTTTTTAAAAGTAAGACCCATGCATTCTACAGGTCGATTAGGTAATTGTTGGCGATACAAAAGATCAATAGGAGTGCCTGTGAAGCGTTTGAAATTTTGAATTGCAAGATCATGTGCCTTTTCGGCATCAAGTTGGAAAAAGCCAGTTCTGGCTAGACGGTAGAGCATTGTGCCTCCGATAGAAAAAAGCCCCGTGTAAACGGGGCGATATTATTTACTTATTTACTCAACTATTCAATCTATTACTGTCTGTAAGGGTAATATAATCGAGTTTGTTAGCGAATGAGGTTCTTTATTAAGCAAACGTTATCGTTTCAGCAGTCAGTTTACTCATTTCTAGTCTCTACCATATTACAGCCACCCACTCTTTTAACAACAAGCAAGGTGTCCACGAAGTGGGTCCGTCAAAAGAAGTGGGTCCGTCAAAAATCGTTAGACCTATTGATGCCACTTTATAGAAACGAAAAAGGCAGACCTTATGGCCTGCCCTTATGTCTTTCGTTTTATCTCATCACTAATCTGTCGACATGCAGTTTAGATTCAATAACATCAATTCACGCAGTGCTACTGAGAACTTGGCAAACTCATGAACCGAACCTACTTTGAATTCATTGAGGATACTTTCCCAACGATGTAGAGAAACAGAGTTACTTTCCATCCAATCATCAAGCGCTTTAATCACATCGATGTCTGAAGCACAACCGCAGTTGAGCACTTGGCCAGTTAGCTGACGTTGCTGCCAATCCAGATCTTCTCTGAATGCTGCACGTGCCAGCGCTTGCCAGTTGTTATCTACAGCTTGACCATTGATTTGCTTCAAGAACCAGTGCAGAGACAAACGGTCGCCAAGGTTGAAGTAAAGCTTAGACGCTTGTTGTACTGTTTTACCTGTCTCACGAGCCACTGTGGATATATCCAGTGCTGAGTACAAGCTAGACAAACGCGCAACTGAATTAGCCAACTCAGGGGTTACGCCTTGGTCAATCCATAACTGTGCCATTGCGTTATGCTCTTCTACTTCAGAAGCCACTAGGTTTTCATCCAGTTTCTCTGTGATAGTAAGAACATCGCCTTGGTAAAGTTCAATCAATGCTTTCACTGACTGTTTTCCGGTACGGTTTCTTAGCAACCAACGAGCCAAACGACGAAGTGTACGACGAACATGGTAGATCAATTCATATTGAGCTTCAGAACTTGAAACATTATCCAGTTCACGGATACTCTTCAGAACATGGCCAAGACCGTAGATTTCACGTGATGCTGCGTAAGCATTGGCAATATCAACGATATTTGCGCCCGTCTCTTCTTGCAGACGAGTAACGAAGTTACAACCCATCTCGTTAACCATTTGGTTAGCCAGCGCAGTCGCGATGATTTCAGAACGTAGTGGATGGTTATCCATGTGCTGAGAATAGTTACGACGTAACGCGGCTGGGAAGTATTGCATGAGCTGTTGAGCATGGAATTCATCATTAGCGATATCATCACTAACAAGATCTTCTTTAAGCACCATTTTACCGTAAGCGACAAGTACAGAAAGCTCTGGTCTTGTTAGACCTTGGCCTTGCTTTTCACGCTCAAGCAGTGTTTCGTCATCTGGGATGTATTCCAAACCACGATCCAAGTACCCTGCTTTTTCCATTGTATGAATAAAGCGGATTTGCTCTTTTACTAAGCCAACACCTTGATGCTCAGTAACCGAAATAGACTCAGCTTGGCAATATGCGTCGTCTAGTACGATTTCGCCCACTTCATCTTCCATTGATTCAAGCACTTGGTTACGTTGCTTAACGGTTAGATCACCATTAGACACCAAACCATTCAAGAAGATCTTAATGTTTACTTCATTATCCGAACAGTCAACACCACCAACGTTATCAACGAAGTCAGTATTAACGCGGCCACCCGTCAGCGCATATTCAATACGACCCAATTGAGTCATACCCAAGTTACCGCCTTCACCAACAACCTTAGCTTTCAGGTCACGGCCATCGATACGAAGCACGTCATTTGCACGGTCACCTACGTCAGTATGAGTCTCGTTCGAAGACTTAACGTATGTACCGATACCGCCATTCCAAAGAAGATCAACCTGCATAGACAAGATCGCTTTGATCAAGTCATTTGGTGCCATTGATGCTTTCTTAGTACCTAGCATTTTCTGAATTTCAGGCGTCAGAGAGATAGACTTCGCTCGACGAGAGAAGATGCCACCACCTTGAGAGATAAGGTCTTTGTTGTAATCTTCCCAGCTTGAACGAGGAAGATTAAACAAGCGCTCACGCTCTAACCAGCTTGATGCTGATTCTGGATTCGGGTCGATGAAAATATGCATGTGGTTAAACGCAGCTTGCATACGAATATGCTTAGACAACAGCATGCCGTTACCAAACACATCGCCCGCCATATCACCTACACCGATAGCGGTGAAGTCCGTTGTTTGACAGTTGATGCCCATTTCGCGGAAGTGACGTTTAACAGATTCCCAGCCACCTTTCGCAGTGATACCCATGGCTTTATGGTCATAACCGTTAGAGCCACCAGAGGCAAATGCATCGCCTAACCAGAAATTGTATTCAGCAGATACTGAGTTTGCTAGATCTGAGAACGTTGCGGTACCTTTATCGGCGGCAACAACCAAATACGGGTCATCTTCATCGTGACGAACAACACTCTTAGGTGGAATAACCTCACCTTCAATGATGTTGTCTGATACGTCTAGTAGTGCACGGATGAAGCGCTTGTAACAACGTTGACCTTCAGCAAAGATCTCGTCTCGGCCAGACATAGTATGCTGACGCTTACAAACGAAACCACCTTTTGCACCAACCGGTACAATTACTGTGTTCTTAACTTGCTGTGCTTTAACTAGGCCTAGAATCTCAGTACGGAAATCCTCTTGACGGTCTGACCAACGTAAACCACCACGAGCGACTTTACCGCCACGTAGATGCACACCTTCAATGTCTGGTGCGTAAACGAAGATCTCAAACGCAGGAACTGGCGCTGGGATATCTGGGATCTCGCTTGGTCTCATTTTCAGAGCCAACCAAGGTTTAGACTGTTTGTTGTCGTCTAACTGGTAGTAGTTAGTACGAAGCGTTGCTGTGATCATTTCCATGTAACGACGAATGATACGATCATCATCCAAGCTTTCTACATGATCCAACTGTTCAGTGATCTTCTTAATAAGATCTTGTTGGCCTTTCGCGCTGCCCTTTAATTTAGGATCAAAACGCTTACCGAATAAGCTCACTAACCCTTTCGCTAGATCTGGGTAATGAGACAATGTGTCTTCAATGTATTGTTGGCTGAATGGGAAACCCACTTGGCGCATGTAACGCGCATACGCACGTAAGATTGAGATTTCACGGCCAGAAAGACCCGCACCCAATACCAAGCGGTTAAAACCATCGCTGTCTAATTCACCTTCCCAAATCGCAGCAAAGGCTTGTTGGAATAGATCGCGCGCTTCACGAAGATCAATCGTCTTGTCACTCTTATGCAGCATCGAGAAATCAAGGATCCAATAAGTCACCCCATTGGTCTTGCGTACTTCATAAGGTGATTCACCAATAACGCGCAGGCCAAAGTTTTCAAGCATTGGCATAACATCAGACAGGTGAATCGGCTCATCACTGTGGTAGAACAGCTTCAAACGAACAGCTTTAGAGTCTGCTGCTTCTTCTTGAGGACGGTAGAAAAGCATACCCAGTTTGTTGTCTTCACTTAGTGCTTCTAGACGCTCGATATCTGCAACCGCAGAACCAGGCATCATGTCTTCTTTGTACGAACGTGGGAATGCACGCATGTACTCTTTCGATAACGGAAGACCTTTGCTCTCACCGAAGTTAGCAACGATTGATTCAGACAGGCGGTCATCCCACGTAGACGATACTTCCATTAAATTTTGCTCAATTGTTTTCACGTCCACATCCATGTTGTTGTTATCAACACGAACAATATAGTGCGTTCTTGCCAGTGGGCTTTCAGAGAAGTATGTCGTGAATTCGACCTCTTCTTCGCAACCGAAATACTGCTTCAAGATGCGTTGGGTTTGACGACGAAGTTCGGTGTTGTAACGATCTTTAGTAACGTAAACCATGCAGCTAAAGAAACGGCCAAACGGGTCTTTGCGAACAAACAAACGCAGAAGATCGCGATCTTGCATTTGAACTACGCCAGTACCGACTTCTAGCAATTCTTCTTCACGAGCTTGAAGCAGTTCATCTCGCGGGTAGTTTTCTAGAATGTTGTGCAGAGCTTTATAAGAGTATGAACCTTCACGGTAGCCACTCGCGTCTAAGATACGCTCTACTTTCTCGCGAACAAGAGGAATCGTTTCAACGGTTTGGTTATAAACGGCAGAGGTGTAAAGACCAGTAAAGCGGTGTTCACCAATGACCTTACCGTTCTTATCGAACTTCTTAATACCAATGTAATCATTGTAAGCTGGGCGGTGAATGCGTGAAGCCGTGTTGCCCTTGGTTACGATAAGTACATAAGGCTTTTTGGCTTCAAGACGTGCCGAATCCGAAAACTCAGACAGCTTAACGTTACGCACACGATCTGAATTCGCAAACAAACCAAGGCCTTGCTCCTTGGTCGGTTGTAGTTCTGTGTCGCCATTTACAGAAACAAGGTCATATTCCTTGTAGCCCATAAACGTAAAGTTGTGCTCGCCTAACCAACGAAGAAACGCCAACGTCTCATCAAAACGTTGGCCGTCTACAGGAATACTTTCTTTTTGCTTTTCAACTTGATTCGTTACTTCCTCAAGTTTTTCAACCATCTTCAGCCAATCGTTCACGACTAAACCAGTATCGGTAAAGATATCCAGTAGTTCCGTTTTGAGCGCTGTCATTTCAGCTTTGCTGCTAAGACGGTCTACTTCGATATGGAAAAGCGATTGGAATGCACCTTCGTTATTGCTCACGCCGACAACGCTGCCCTTATCAGAGCGAGAGATTTGTGTTGGATTGTGAAGCATAAGGTGAGAAGAAAGGTCTAGGCGAGTCAGCGCCATTTTTACAGAGTCTACAAGGAATGGGCTATCTGGTACGACTATCTCTACGATAGTGTGAGTAGATTGCCAACCTTGACGACTTACTGTCGGGTTAAAAACACGAACAGAGATTTGGTCAGCTTTCTTTTCATTGATGTGATGCCATAAGCTAACTACAGCACCGTATAAATCGGATTCGTTTCTCTGAGTTAGATCGTCGTGAGAAACGTTACTAAACAGGTGTTGAGCAAGTTGAGTTACGAGAGGTCGATGAGCAAGGTCAAGTTTGTCTTGAATCAGTTTGTAAACTTTTTCAAGTAAAACTGGAACCACAGTTTCACGTGCGGTCATAGTCACACTCCACAATTAGAATTTTATTTTATTATTAGGGGGCTTACTTAAGCTAGCGTTTGAATCAAGCCTTCAAGGCCAGTTCTACTAACGAGTTAAGCAAAGGTAATGCATTCATTTATTGTAAAAGCATTATTGATAAATAGTTAATTGTTTTAGAGGTGGTAAGAGGTGAAATGTTTGATTATGTGATTAAGATTCCCTTTAACTCACTAGGCACGCCAAGCTTTACAGAGCTTCCAACTTAATAAACTTATTTTTTTGGTCAGTTGTTAACCTAAACTGTCCTCTAACCCCTATTTGTGTAAGAAATGGTCTGAAGCGAGTTGCAGGTAGCTGTAAGCGTAACCCTGTTGTTGTTATCACTTGAACTTTACTTGCGGCACCCGAGTAGCTAGCCAAAAACTGCTGATATGAGATGTTAAGTTGGAAAATATAGCGATTCATACGATACCTGTATAAATATATAGTGCCGGTATTTTTGGCACTTAACGATGTCTGAAAGTGAACTTGAAACTGCTCTAGCTTATCGAAAATTCGATAAACCAGAAACAAAAAAATCAGTGGCAGATATTCTCTACCACTGATGACTTTTCGTTACTAGTAAACTGTTTATTAGCAAACCGCTTATGATCAAACAGTTACCTGAATAAGCGGCTGATTTAAGCCTCTAGTGCTTTTGCCACTTTCTCGAATAAGTCTTTTGCAAGGTTGTCCATGTTCTTCAGCGTCTCAAGTTCTTTTTTGATTAGAGCTTGGCGTTCATCATCGTACTTACGGAACTTAAGTAGCGGGTCAATCAAACGTGAAGCCACTTGCGGGTTGCTGCTGTTCAGTTCACGTAGGATCTCGCCAGCAAACGCGTAACCTTGTCCTGACTTGGCGTGGAATTGAACCGGGTTCATGTTTAAGAACGAACCAACCAAGTTACGAGTACGGTTCGGGTTCTTCAAGCTGAACGCTTGGTGCGACATCGACGCTTTAATCACTTCAAGTGCATTAGAGCTTGGGTTTGAACCTTGCAATGCAAACCACTTATCCATGACAAGACCATCATGTTTCCACTTGTCGCTGTAATCCGCCATCAAGGTTTCACGACATGGTAGTTGCGCACTGTTCGCCGCGCCCATCGCTGCCATTGTATCTGTCATGTTGTTTGCTTGTTGGTACATAGCAACAACCAAGTCATTACCCTTTTCAGTATGCGCTAAGTAACTTAGACAAACTTTACGTAGAGTACGCTTACCAATCGAATCGTGATCGATCGTGTATTCTGTTAGTGCATGGCTGTGATAAACCGCCGCTAACTCGTCTTCAAGTTCTGCAGCTAGTGTTACTTTCATTGAGTTAAGAACAGATGCGACCGCATCAATATCAACGCGCTCATACCAACCCGACACTTCGTTATGGCTCGGTAGAGAAAGCATTTCTGCAATAAACGCAGGTTCTAGTGAATCACTAAGCAGTACCCCGCGGAATGCATCAACAACAGAAGCAGAAAGTTCAAACTTTTGACCTTGTTGAACGTTATCTACGTTGCTACGGATGTATTTCGCTAGCAGCATTTGACCCGCATCCCAACGAGAGAACTCATTGCGAGCATTCACCATCAGGAAGATCAGCTCTTCATCTGAGTAATCGTATTCCAATTTCACTGGCGCAGAGAATTCACGAAGTAGCGATGGGATCGGTTGCTCTGAAACGTTTTCAAACACAAACGTTTGTTCCGCTTCTTTCACATCTAATACATTGTGAACTGGCTGACCGTTACATTGTAACCCAATCACTTCACCCGACGCGGTGTATAGCTCGATGTCTAGAGGAATATGCAGAGCTTGCTTATCCGTTTGCTCATGAGTTGGAGCCGTTACTTGGCGAGTTGTTAACGTGTACTCTTTCTTTTCTGCGTCGTAGTGACTTTCAACAGACAGCGTCGGCGTACCAGACTGGCTGTACCATAAACGGAACTGAGACAGGTCAACGCCCGACGCATCTTCCATTGCAGCAACGAAATCTTCGCAAGTTGCAGCGGTACCATCGTGACGTTCAAAGTAAAGCTTCATGCCTTTTTGGAAACCTTCCTCACCCAACAATGTGTGGATCATTCGGATCACTTCACTGCCCTTTTCGTATACCGTCAATGTGTAGAAGTTGTTCATTTCTATCACTTTTTCAGGGCGAATTGGGTGAGACATTGGACTTGCATCTTCAGCGAATTGTGGCCCGCGAATAATACGAACATTGTTGATTCGGTTTACTGCGCGAGAACCAAGATCAGATGAGAACTCTTGGTCACGGAATACGGTTAAGCCTTCTTTCAAGCTTAGTTGGAACCAATCGCGACATGTCACTCGGTTACCGGTCCAGTTATGGAAATATTCATGACCGATTACCGCTTCGATGCCTAGGTAGTCGGTGTCGGTTGCTGTTTGGTCGTTCGCTAAAACAAACTTAGAGTTAAATACGTTCAGACCTTTGTTTTCCATCGCGCCCATGTTGAAGAAATCAACAGCTACGATCATGTAGATGTCTAAGTCATACTCAAGATTGAAACGCTCTTCGTCCCACTTCATTGAGTTAATCAAAGAAACCATCGCGTGGTTTGCGCGGTCTAGATTGCCTTTGTCGACAAAGATTTCTAGGTCAACTTTGCGGCCTGATTGTGTGGTGTAAGCGTCACGAAGTACATCAAAGTCACCGGCAACAAGAGCAAACAAGTAAGCAGGTTTTGGATGTGGGTCTTGCCACTTAACCCAGTGACGACCATTTTCAGCATCACCTTCATCTATACGGTTACCATTACTAAGTAAGAATGGATTTTCTGCTTTGTCTGCGATTACCGTTGTGGTGAATTTTGCCAATACATCAGGGCGGTCCATGTAGTAAGTAATACGACGGAAACCTTCAGCTTCACACTGAGTACAGAATGCGCCACCCGACTTATACAAACCTTCAAGTGCACTATTCCCTTCAGGATTTACTTCCGTCACGATCGTGAGTGTGAAATCTTTCGGTAGTCCGCTCAGTGTCAGTTGAGTTTCAGATTGCTCGAATTGCGTCCACTCTTGACCCTCTACTAAAACAGAAACCAACGTCAAACCTTCACCATCAAGTACTAAGGTCGAACTATCTTTCTCTTGCTTAACACTAGACACCGCCGTAATGATGGACGCTGAATCGTACAAATCGAAAGTAAGATCGATTTGAGAAATAGTGTGAGATGGTGATTGATAATCTTTACGATACTTGGCTTGAGGTGTATGTGCCATGACGGGTTCCTTTTGATCGTTATACGTAATTGTATTTTAACTGTATATATCTAAAGGTTGAGGGCCAAGAACACAAGGGGAATATTGAAAAAAGGAGGCATTGTAGTAAAACGCCTCCATGTTTTGCTATTTTAGCAACCAAATAAGAAAGGAACGGCTAATAAATGAACTGTGAGCCATATTATCAACAAACCTGACTTTGCGCATCCAACCCGTCATTATCGAATACGATTGAGTACTGCAAACATGTCGCCTTCTTCACCTTGAAGCGTCAAGACGTCGCTGTTTAATGTGTAACGAGTGCCGTGCTCGCCATTTTCATACAGAAGCACCAATTGATCGCCTTCTGTGTAATACACCCCTCGACGAACAACTTCACTCCCCACTTCATCGGACACTCTGAACATAAATACAAAGTCAGGTTGAAGCACTAAATCCATTTTTTGAATATTACTCGCGCGCAAGTCGCTTCCGGACAATTCGGCGCTTGACCATATTCCCGCCAATGCATTTGGTAAAGCCTTGGTGAACATAACACCGTTGAGGTTCAACATATTATGGTTACTGCTATAGGCGTAAACTTGAGGTTCAGAGGTGTTTAAACCCAAAATAATGGTATCTTCATTGGCGTTATACAAGCCTTCCCAATGGTCGACACTGTAGTCTTTCTTTTGAATATCAATGGAGAATGAATAATTTGAATCAAGGGTTAGCTTTATCGCTCTAAAATTTTCAGTACCTTGTTCAGGATCTGGGTTCATCAAATACCAATCACCAAGCAGTAAAGGAAGGTCAAAATGAGATAGATTGCTGTCACTTTTTGATTGCTGCTCGCTTGAAGCGACCTCACTCCCAAAAGCAACAAAACTTAAACAAGATAAAAATAGTAGAATCCATTTCATACGCGCCCCCTCGTTTTCTTTAAGCTTAGGCACGTAATGAATAGAAAGCGAAAAAACTTGATCCAAGTCACTAAATTTTAAGTGCAAAGTAACTTAAATGTCATTATTCGACACAAAACAGAGCTAAATAACCCTGAACATTGAGTGTTCTTTGCGACAGTCTCAACGGTTACAATCAGGTATTCCTGTCAAATCATAGACACAAAAAAAGCGAGCCTAGGCTCTAATGCCGTTCACTTAAGAGTGAACGGCATTTTTGTTCTTAGCATACCGTTGTG
>NZ_JBFSTC010000076.1:0-27867 GCF_041466605.1 Vibrio sp. 10N.247.310.17
CATACCTTTCATGACAACGCTCCAATGAGTTCAGCAAGATAGGTCGCTGGCGTACCTTGAGGAATGCTCAGCTCCACATCATTGATGAGAAGTGTCATGTTAGCCGTAGCTATCTGGGCCTGATACTTGGTTGTCTTTTCGACGATTTCGGCTTTAACAAATCCGACAGATTCCGATTGGTTTACTGTTTGGAGTTGACGCCGCTTGGCGAAGAACGTGGATAAACTCAGTCCATGCTCTTCGCAAAAAGCGCGTTGGGTAACACTGCTGCTCTCATATTGTTCAAACAGTGATTGCCATTCTAGGTTGGTGCGTCGTTTTGCCATTTCAACTCTCCTTTGGGTTGGAGAGTTGATCTTATTCTTCGCGCTGAAAGATTAGAATGCGGGGTTTATGGCGCGTTTACGCCAAGGTTGGGCAAGCGGAATAGCACGAGCGTATAAAGAAATAGCACGTAGGGACAAAGGGCTAACATCAACTGAAATCACTCTACTTACCGAGTATCTCAATACACATATAGATACTAACAGTAGTTGCCATGACAGCCTTGAACAATCGCGGGACGAAGGCATCCTGTTTGGATATCGAGGAGGGCTTTCTTACAGTTCTACTGCAAGTATTAATCTTTTAGATGCTCTATACATAGGGCTGTTGGCGAGAAAAAAACCAGATTACAATCAATGGGTTGATACACTCTTAAATTATCTGCAATACTCAAGTTCAGAAAGTACATGGCAATTTGTGCTAACTATTCATGGTGAGCAACTGTACTGGGCTAATAAGGATAAGGTTAATAGTTTACTTAAGTCGTTACTTCTAACAATCCCAACATTATTTGAACGTCCTATTCTAGTGCATACACTATGGAAGCTAGTTGAGCGAATTGATGAACCGTTATTAATAAAAATATTAAACTTGTGGCTAGAGAGCGAAAGTGAAGCTTGCAAACAAGCCGCAGCAGAGTTGATGGCTGGATTAATTATTTCAAATCGAGCAAGTGAACCGATGGTAACGCTTTGGGAAACTGCACTGAACTCAGAATCCCTCGCAGTGAAAAAAGGCGGTATATATGCTGCGATTTCAGGTTGGTACTATGAAGGTGATGTGAGGGCGAGATCGCATAAGGTGCTTATTTGCTGTGCACGATACGATGTGAACTTTATTGGTTCAGCATTTAGTTCTTTATTTTCCTTCAATAAGCGACTACCTCAAGATGCACATACTCAAGACTTACTTCAATTTCTATCTGAACACCCAGAACTCGTCAAGACACTGGATTTTAGAAGTCTACTTGAAGCATTAGGAAACATTAACCCTCGACCAAGATCTCTTCCTGCGATACTGCTCATAGTAAAGGCTATTACTGAAGAAAAAGTAAAAGACGCACCCCGTAGCTACATTCCAGATGTAGACAAGCTCATTGAGTTAACAGTGACGTTGCAGCGAAGCACTACGACAATAAAAACAGAAGCGATGTCACTGTATGAGATGCTGCTCGATGCTGGTTCGTATCAAGCAGAACGAGCTGCTGAAGAAGCCTCAAGGGCTTAGACCTCTATAAGGCTCCCTGTTATATGGACAAAGGCAAGACTGTTATTCAGTCTTGCCTTTTTATTCAGTGAGACAATAGAAACGTCCCCCACCTACTCCACCAATATAGGCTTACACCAACAGCACTGGTGAAGCAGGCTTGTTTGAGGTGTCTAGTAACGGAAGTTTGATTCGATTTGTGTATGCTGTATACCACTAACAGAAAATGCTCTTCGTATACTTTCACAGTTACCCAAATCCACACCTTTTGGCATCATATTTGTCATTGCACTTGATACTTGTCCAAGGTTTAGCTTCCGTTCTTTCCACTGGTAACGCCCCTTGCTCGGGTAAAGCTTCTCTAGAAGGTTCCATTCGTGCAGCCTCTTCAAACAATGATGTATTAAGGTTGAGCTACGCGTAAACTCATCAATGGGTACATCATATTTGTAGCGATACGGAATGTATATTTCTTTAGACTCATCATCGTTAACATACTCAAATGGATTCACTGTTAGCTCTCTCTTTTGACCATTCTTAAAGAGCCAACAGATCTTAATACATGATACGGAACCTGTTTTAGTAAACTGGCTCACTTGTTCAACGCGTGAAAGTATCACCCTGTCTAGTACATTCCTGAGCCCTTCCGAATGCTTAGCGCGTGACTGTTCCGTAAAGTCTTTTCTAACAGCGTCAGTATAAAGGTCGTCTTTAAGATAGTTTGAAGTAACGCGGAATTGCTCATCTTTTAGGTCTTTCTTATTTGAAGTCAGCAGCTCAATTTGCTCTTCAGCCTCCACAATCAATTCAGCAATAGTAAGGCTTTTTTTCTCTCGGTAGAGCTTAGTTAAGTCCTCTAAACGCTCATGAGCTGACTCTAACTCTTCTTTCACTCTGACTTCACTATTATCGATTAGCTCTAGGCTTGCTTTCTCTGAGAGGTAAATGTCTTTCGAGATTTCCAACGAGAGGTACTCTAGCACTCTAACGTTAAAAGCTTCTCGCGGGTGGTTTCCTTTAGAGGCATTTGAGCAAATATACGTCGGTTCTGGTCGCCCTTTATCAACAAAGACCATTTTAGACCCACAGTGGTGACAAGTAGCTAAACCTTTCAACACATGGATTTTATCGTTTTTCGTAGCTCTTCCGCTTGTCTTTGCTCTTATTTGTTTCAGTCGGAAAAAAGTTTTTTGGTCAATGAGTGGTGGATAGTAGCCTTCGAGTTCATGGCTCACTTCATCCACCCTGACAACTTTTGTTCCAATAAGCGACACCCTTGTGTGTAAAGCCGTGATGGTGTCAATACTCCACATTTTGTCATTTTCAAACTTGCGCTTTTTAACAACTTTGAATGGAAAATGCTTATCAAGGTATATTTTCACACCATAAGGAGTCTTCCCCTCAAGAAGAAGATCAACAGCCTTTTGGATACCTTGCGCATTGTCATTAAACTCGTTAGTCGGTTGATCGATCCACAAAGGGACTCGGCCTAACGTAGACTGAGGTTTTCCTGTTTCATACCATTGTTTCAAGCCAACCTTCATCGCATCTTTGACTCGTTGGCTTTTGACTCTCGATTCTTCGTGAGCTCTCTCCATTGAAATTAGGGACTTCATCAAATCTATAAACATAGATGAAGACCTACGGCAATAAAGTTGATCATCAGCTTGTGAATAAATTCGTACACCACGATTCAAAATATAAAGTAAATCAGACATAGCCTCATTCACTTCTTGTCGACTCAATCGGTCAAGAGAATAGATAACTATAATTGATCCAGAAGCTATTTTACCTTCCTCAATGTGGCTCAATAGTCGCCCTAGATCTCCTGTTTTATGCTCCCCATTATATGCACTTAGTCCATAGTCCACATACGCCTCATGATGAATATGCAAACCATGTTCAAGTGATAGCTCCTCTAATATCTCCCTTTGAAGCTGAGTCTCTAAACCAACACCTTGCAGCTGCTTTGTTGAGCTAACTCTCGCATAGTTTACGATGGTGGGGACTGCCATAATTTCTCCTAAACTTTCTTGGCGTTAAATAACATAATTTATTCTAAGCAGAATATACTGTTCACCGTGAGCAACAGAGCCGTCACCAGCGGTGTAAAAAGCCAATTATTTCAATCAAAATGAATCAAGTGACTAAAAAAGCACCAACTTGATAGTTGTGGGAGAAAAGTGCCAGTAACTGGCAAAATTTTGAGAATGGAGTTAAGGAAAAGTGGAAGTGGCTGTGCACTCCCACATATTAATTGTCTAAGCTACCTTTTAGCGGCTTAACTACACTATCCAAACCTTCGATTTTCAAAGCTAGGCAAAGTTGCATCAACTCACCTAACTCTCCCGAAGGAAATTGTTCTTTTTTGGCGAACCACAGCAAGTATTCTTCAGGTAGGTCAATCAAGGTGCGGCCAGCGTATTTTCCAAATGGCATTTGCATTCTGGCTAGCTTAATTAGGTTCTCTTTCTCTAGCATTACAAGCTCTTTCTAGACGTCGTCGATGTTCTGTAGAGTATCACCTAAACGTTCAACCCAATAGTTGATCGCATCTTTGGCATCATCTAACGAATCAATCATAGTAGAAAAGTCTTTGTTACCCGCTTCGCGGTCGATAGCTGCAAACAACGGAGTGCCATCTTGCGCGTCACTGACCAATAGCTCAACACTGGCGCTCCCAACGTTAGTGTGCTCGCCTATCGTCACCTTAGATATGGTCGACATCGCAAGGCCAAACGGCAGCACACTGCTTGTCACGGCTAAGATCGGATTGGGCGTTTCAACATTACTTAAGGCAATACTCAAACGTAGCGTGTTCCCTGTTGGTTCATCGACAATCGTTTTATGAGGCGATATTTTCGCTTCCAAACGGCTCACCATATGATCTGTGAGCTCCTGAATGTCTTCCTGATCTAATGTGCCTTCTTCTGCTAACACAAAGATTTGGTCGATCACCACAGAGTCATAAGCGTCTAATTTGGATTTCAAACGTTGTTCGTCACGCAGCCCTATCCTTGCCCAAACTAAATCAACGCCTCCATCAGGGCCAGGCTGAAAATCTTCATAACTGGTGAATTTAGTCGCGGTTTTAATTGGGCCGCCTGCACAACCAAACAAAAACATGCTGGTTGCAACAAGCAAAAGGACTTTCAAAGGTTTCATAACGCACTTAAGTAAATCAAGGAATTAACTAAGTATGCCATACCCTAAGTGGGAAAGTTGTAGAAAAAGAGGTAAAACTCAGAGCTCGATCTAAAATCAATGGTTCTGAACGGTATGCGCATACTCTACGATCACCTGATTGCCTTCGATATAAGCATTTTGGATCTCACCATCAACACTCATTCTACTTTTCAGATAAACCACTTTGGGCCCGGATTCATTGTCTTCTTTAAGTGAAGGGAGCACATTCCTTGGCTCCAAATGAAGCAAACGACAGAAGTGACTAACGAAAGACATGGTTAATGCTTTCTCCCCTCTTAGCACTCGAGAAAAATCCAACTGGTTCATGCCTAGCTTTTTTGAAAACTCCATCTGCGTAATTCGCATTCGAGATTTTTGTGACATCCACGTTTGGTACAAAGCATCTCTATCTTGCTCAGTGAATTCCATTACCGGTTCCTTTATATAATTCATGCCAATCAATTGTCCGGCTTTTCATACATGGCATGTCAGGGTTTGGTTAGTGGAAACCAAAGGTTTGGTTTTGATATGGAATAACCTTGTTTGATCTGTACAGAGCTATCAGAGCTATCAGAGCTATCAGAGCTATCAGAGCTATCAGAGCAAATAATGATCCGCCAACAGAGCAACAAACAAAATCATAAGATGATAAATGGAGAACTTGAAGGTCTTCATCGCCATGTTAGGCTCATCACGATACTTAAGTACCCAAGCGTGATAAACAAACCCACCGTTGAGTACCAATGAAGCGCTTAGGTATATCCAGCTGCTCATGCCGACCAATACCGGCAATATACACACGATGCTAAGCAACAAGGTATAGAGCAAAATAGAAGTCTTGGTGTATTCGATTCCGTGGGTCACAGGCAGCATAGGGATGTTCACTTTGGCATACTCGTCACGACGATGAATTGCCAACGCCCAGAAGTGCGGAGGGGTCCAAATAAATATGATCATCACCAATAACCAAGCGTTTGAATGAAGCTCATTAGTAACTGCCGTCCAGCCCAACAGCGGAGGCATTGCACCAGCGATCCCTGCTATCACGATGTTTTGCGGCGTCGCTCGCTTCAGATACATGGTATAAATCACTGCGTAACCCAACAAGCTTGCAAAGGTTAACCAAGCGGTGAGTTGATTGACCCACACCACAAGCGTGACGAAACCAAGTAAGCCAATACCCGCGGCAAAGCTGAACACGCGCGCACTACTCAGTTCGCCGGATGGTAAAGGTCGTCGATTTGTTCGAGTCATCTGGCCGTCGATCTTTTTATCGATCAAATGGTTAAATGCAGCGGCTGAACCTGCCATTAACCCTATCCCAATCATTCCGAACAGAGTTTGTTGCAAAGGCAATCCATTCGGCACAGCCAAACACATTCCAACCAATGCAGTTAGCAGCATCAAAGCCACCACTTTCGGCTTGGTCAGTGTTAAATAGACCTTCCAAACAGCTTTGTTTTTTGCAGCCGTTTCGTTAATTAAAGCGATGTCATTGCTGGCTGCTATCTTAGGACTTGAGGCTACTCCTTGAGCCATCACTCCATGTTGTGTTGACGTTCTACTGACCATGATTACCTCCTTGTAATACACTGTTCTTCACCAAGCTCTCACTCGGTTTGTGTTGCCACACGACAAAATTGGTGACAACCATGCTGATGAGCAACATCGCTGCGACTAGGTTATGCAAAACCGCTACTGAGATTGGCAGGTGAAACCATACATTACTGATCCCAAGGCTGATTTGAGTAAACAAGACTAATGCGACAATCACGCTCAGCTTTTGGTGAGGCACTTGGCCAAATTTCCATAGCTGGTACACGATCATCAGCACCGTTAACGTCGCCACAATAGCTCCGAACCTGTGCATGACATGGATGGTGAGCCTTGCGGGATATTCCAACACACCAAACTCATAGTTGTCATGACCGTGTTGAGCAAAATCGAACGCATTTTTGAAGTCGAGATAGCTCATCCAGTTACCTTCACATATGGGTAACTGTGTACACACCAACGCGGCATAGTTCGACGATGTCCAACCACCAAGCAGTATCTGCCCGACCACAATGAGTAGCCCGAACAGCGTCCAAGCTTTAAGTGTTGAAGAATAAGAAGCCTCGCCAAAACGGCTTTGAAATTGAGATAAACGACAGTAGAGCAGACACAACAGCGACAGTAGCGTGAAGCCCCCCATCAAATGTGCCATAACCACAACGGGCATCAACTTGAGAGTCACCGTCCACATTCCAAGCAAAGCCTGAAATATCACGGTTGCAGAGATAAATAACGGAAGACCAGCAGCTGTTATATTCTTTTTAATACACCAAGCAACAACGACAAAGATAAGCAGCCCTAATGTTCCTGCAAAGTAGCGATGGATCATCTCTATCCACGCTTTGTCTGCTTCGAGAGCACGTTCTGGAAATTGTAGATTGGCTTGATTCACTGCTTGGGCATCAGAAGGAACGGTTATCTTGCCGTAACACCCTGGCCAATCAGGACAGCCAAGGCCAGCATCCGACAAACGGGTATAAGCGCCGAGCACGATCACGGTAAGGGTTAATAAGATAGTTAATCTCATCATGTGTATGAGTAAATCAGGGGCTCTATTCTGCATCGTTTATCTCCCTATATTTATTCCCTTTTCGCTAACAACACTCAGCATTAACGCAATTTGCTAAAGCTCATCAATTCAAGCTTAGTGACTCAAGCTTATCAACTTAAGCTGATTAACTACCCAACTCGTGACAGCTTAAGCAACTTTCTTAAATCATGAATCATCCCTTTAGATTGACTAACTAACTGAGACGGGTCAGAAACGCTTTTGTACTCCATGACCAACTGCCCTAGTGGGTCAATAATGACAATCGAAGCAGGCGAAAACTCAGTACTTAACTGATCACCACCAGCTAACAAAGATAAATCCGGCTTATCGAGCGAACCCGACAACGAATTACCTTCTGAGACAAAAACAACGGCAGTCACTCGCTCTTTGTTTTTCCCTAACGCCAAATAGCTTTGATTCAAATAATGGAGTTGTTGTTCGCACAAGCTTTCACACTCTGTAGGAGCGATATAACCCACTAACCACCCTTCTCCAGCCATGGGTACCGTTACGCCGAAATCCGCAAGCGTGGTTCTTGGTTCTACCAATTCGCCTGAGTTAGTGACACCTGAGGTATACCAATTCTGGTCCAATACAGTTTTGGCGATAATGGCTGGCAAAGCGAAAATTAAAACAAGTCCAATTAATACCAAGCGCCCTTTAGTACGACGGCTTCTGAGCTCAGCCATATTTGCCTCGGTAATTTCCCTGTTCACTTGTGCTTGAGATTTATCCATCCTTGTTCCTCGTGATAGGTGTTGCCTTTAGGTACCGATAGCCAATCAACATCGTCAAAAACAAAAGTACCGCAGCCATAACAAACCATTGAAATGAGTAACCAAAGTGCTTCTCAGATTTCATCGCCGTTGGACGCCATAACATTTCATAGGGCCATGCATCTAAACTCTGAGGTTGGAAGACAAAGGGCAGCACTTCTTGCCCGGTGTACTGTGATAGCGCTGTTATGTTGATGTTCTGAATTCTTTTAGGCATTGTGTTTTCTAAACCCAGCTCATGACTTAGAGGATTCACTGAACGAGTGTACAAACGCCCTGACATATTGGTCGGTAGTGTTATGTTTCCTAGTTGTGGAAGCTCTCTTCTGTCATTACTTGCCGCAACGAACCCAAGATCGATCAACAGTTGTTTTCTTCCATCTTGTGTTGGAACTTCGCCCAACATGTAAATCACATACCCTACCGTTCCTTGGTTAATCTGGTTGTCTAACAAAACCACTAAACCACTTGGTGCTTCCAATTCCACATCAACCTTCAAACCATTTAAAGACGGCAGTTCAGGTGAGCCTTGCGCTTGTGTACGCGAGTCTTTCCATTCAGAGATAACCGCATCCAATAACCTAGACGATTGCTGCGCTCTTTCTGATAGCTGCTGTTCATAGCGCAATTTCTCGTTACCTCGATCTAACTGCCACAAACCCAACTTGATTAAAATGCCGACTGAAACCACAGTTAAAACAACCGCTATCCAAAAACCTATACTGCGGAACTTGTGTTCATCATCAATCAATCGGTTTGGAGTTATCACTATGGCGTCATCTACCTTTGTGTTGTTGTTTAAAATTGTGTTAGTCGCTTTGCTGTTCTTCATCGCTTTCAATTTGATGAAAGGCCTAATTCAAATCGCCTCAGGTAAACACAATGGCAAAAGACTGAGTCACTTCTTGGGTCGTCGAGTCATGTGGTCAGCCGTTGTCGTGCTACTTTTATTACTTGCTTTGGGATCAGGAGTGATAACTCCCAACCCTCGCCCCTATTAACCCCCTATAGGCTCAGCAGTTAAAGTACATAGACAAACACGAACAGACCTAACCAAACCACATCAACAAAGTGCCAATACCAACTGCCCGCTTGGAACGCAAAGTGGTCTTTCGGAGTGAAGTGGTCTTTCGCAACTCTCGCCAGTAACACAATCAAAAAAATCGTTCCCAAACAGACATGCAAACCATGAAACCCAGTCAATAAGAAGAAGGTATTGCCATAGATGCCAGATTGAAGTGTCAATCCCATCTCTTGATAAGCGTGAAGGTACTCTTCAACTTGGAAGAACAGGAAGAAGCCAGCCAGAACAATGGTTATCTCTAGCCACACGATCAAAGCCATACGCTTATTTTGTTCAAGACTGATATGTGCCATGTGCAGCGTCACAGAGGAAAGCAGCAGAATAATGGTGTTCTTAAGCGGGATACCTTGCCAAGACATGGCTTCTGTCGTCACGCCATCAGGTGTCGTGGTTAACGGCCACATTGATTGGAACATCGGCCACAACACTTCATGGGTCATTTCATTGTTGCCCGCACCGCCAATCCAAGGGACAGAAATCATACGAGCGTAAAATAGCGCACCAAAGAAAGCACCGAAGAACATGATCTCAGAGAAGATGAACCAGCTCATTCCTTGTCGAAAGGAACGAGATATTTGCTCAGAATAGAGTCCACTCAATGATTCCGTGATCACATTGCTAAACCAACCTGCAAGCATGTAAAGCAACACACAAAATCCGACTAACAGCACTGCTTTTCCAAACACGCCACAAGCGGTATCTGTCCCCATGTTTTGCACCGTCAAGCCAGCGCCAACCGCGACCAAAAACAGCGCGACGGCACCCACTAATGGCCAGTGACTTTGATGTGGAACGAAATAAACTTCCTTTTTAGAACTCATCGCTCAACTCCTTATGTTGATACTGGTTCTGTAAATCCCTAGTTACTTGCGAGTGTGCTCGCTTTTGGTGAGCCAGATTGTAGTGTGCTCAATGTTGATGTACTCACTTCAGGCTTACTTGCCTTTCCACTCACCTGACTCGTGATGTTAAACAGCGTATATGAGAGCGTGAGTGTATGTATCGATTCTGGAATATCTGGCTCGATGTAAAATATCAAACCCATTTCAGCGGTCTTGTACCCGTCCAATGGCTGCTGATTAAAGCAAAAGCATTCCATCTTATTGAAGTAAGTTGCTCCCATACCTGGAGAAACCGATGGTACGGCTTGGCCAACCAATGAGGCTCCAGAAAGGTTTTTGGCAATGTAGTTAGTTTGAACCACCTCACCAGGATGAACCTCTAATACTCGAACCTCAGGCGAAAACTGCCACGGCATATCTGGCTTAATGTGCGACATGAATTCAACACGAACAGTACGAGAGTAATCAGGCTGCATTCCCTGAGGTTGAACGGCAGAGACCGTGTTGGTTTTGCCGTTGATCCCCAAGGCTTCACACATTACGTCATACAGAGGAACCAAAGCGAAACCGAAGCCAAACATCGCGACCACGCTCAACACCAAGTAGCCCGTCAGCTTTTTAGTCGAGCGCTTATTAGACAGGCGCTTTGGTTGTTTTTTATCTTGATTGGGATCGCTTTGCTTATCACTCATAGCTAATCCCTCTAGTCTACTTTAGGTGGATGAGTAAAGGTGTGGTGAGGCGCAGGGCTTGGTACTGTCCATTCAAGACCTTCTGCTCTATCCCAAGGCTTGCTTGGTGCAGGCTCTCCGCCTCTTACGCACTTAATCGCTAGCCATAAGAAAATTAGCTGAGACAACCCAAAGGCAAAACCACCAATCGACACCACTTGGTTAACGTCAGCAAATTGAATAGCGTAATCTGGAATACGACGCGGCATGCCCGCTAGTCCTAAAAAATGCATAGGGAAGAACAGTACATTGACTGAAATTACCGACGTCCAGAAATGCCACAAACTGAGCTTGTGGTCGTACATATGCCCAGTCCATTTCGGCAGCCAATAATAGGCGGCGGCCATAATGGAGAACACGGCGCCTGTCACCAGAACATAGTGGAAATGAGCCACCACAAAGTAAGTATCGTGATATTGGAAATCAGCAGGCACGATAGCGAGCATCAATCCGGATAACCCACCTATCGTAAACAGAACAATAAAGGCAATCGCAAACAGCATTGGGGTCTCAAAGGTCAAAGCACCCCGCCACATGGTCGCCACCCAGTTGAAGACTTTCACACCGGTCGGCACCGCAATCAGCATAGTGCAATACATGAAGAACAATTCGGCAAATACTGGCATACCCGTGGTGAACATGTGGTGCGCCCAAACCAAGAATGACAACAATGCGATACTACAAGTCGCGTACACCATAGAGTGGTAGCCAAACAGACGCTTACCGCTGAATGCTGGAATGATGGCTGAGACAATACCAAAAGACGGCAAGATCATGATGTACACTTCGGGGTGCCCAAAGAACCAGAATATGTGCTGGAACATCACCGGGTCCCCACCACCAGCGGCATCAAAGAAGCTAGTACCAAAGTATTTGTCGGTCAGCACCATGGTAACCGCACCCGCGAGCACGGGCATCACGGCTATTAGTAAGAAAGCGGTAATTAACCATGTCCATACGAACATTGGTAGCTTGAACCAAGTCATACCCGGCGCGCGCATGTTCACTATGGTTACGATCACGTTAATCGCCCCCATGATCGAACTGATCCCCATAATATGAACTGAGAATACGAATAGCGCGGTGCTGTCTGGGCCATAAGTTGTTGAGAGCGGAGCATAAAATGTCCAACCAAAACTCGGCCCGCCTCCCTCAGTAAACAAAGATCCGATCAGGATTAAAAATGCAAAAGGCAGAATCCAGAAACTGAGGTTGTTCATTCTCGGCAACGCCATATCTGGAGCACCGATCATCATCGGAATCATCCAGTTAGCCAAGCCCGTAAAAGCGGGCATTACTGCGCCAAACACCATGATCAAGCCATGGACTGTGGTCATCTGATTGAAGAAATCGGGCTCAACGAGTTGTAACCCTGGTTGGAAGAGCTCAGCACGGATCACCATTGCCATGGCACCACCCGTCAAGAACATCGCAAAACTGAACCAAAGATATAATGTACCAATGTCTTTATGATTGGTTGAGTAAAGCCAACGCGCCCACCCTTTTGGAGCAGCGTGAGAATCGTGATCATCCAGAGGCAGGTCATTATTGCCTAGTGTACCTTCCGTAGAATGGCTCAGTGCTTGGTCTTCTGCTGGAGCCGATTTCACCGGCTTATTGATTGGTGAACTCATAACTGCTCCTTAGCATCGTTTTGTGCTTTGTCCGTTGAGCCTTCCGTTTCATCCGTTGAACCTTGTTCGTCAGAAGCTTGTTCCCCGCCTTCTTGCTTGGCTTTATAAGCGTTCACATCTGAAGCCTGAACAATATCGCCAGTGTCATTACCCCAAGCGTTTCGTTGATAAGTCACTACCGCTGCGATCTCTTTCTCAGTTAACTGATTATCGAAGGCTTGCATCGCCGTCCCGCCACGACCATAAACAATAGTGTCGATATGAACATCCACATCGCCAAGCGCAATAGGGCTTCCTTTTATGGCAGGAAATGCTCCGGGAATACCTTCTCCGTTAACTTGGTGACACACCGCACAACGAGTTTTATACACCTCTTCGCCAATGGTATTGAGCTCTTCCAAGGAAAGTGACGCATCTAATGCATCTTGCGCGGCTTGCTGTGCGGCTACCGCAAATTCTTTTTGTTCGGCTAACCATGCGTCATACTCAGCTTCTTCCATCGCATGCACCACTATCGGCATAAAGCCATGAGCACGACCACATAACTCAGCACACTGGCCTCGATAAACACCGGGCTCATCTATCTTTGTCCAAGCCTCATTGATGAAACCCGGAATGGTATCTTTCTTAACGGCAAAAGCTGGTACCCACCATGAGTGAATAACATCATCGGAAGTCATCAAAAAGCGGACTTTACGATTGATAGGCAGTACAAGTGGCTTATCAACTTCTAGCAGGTAATGCGCGCCTTTCACTTCGATGCCTTCAATCTCTTTGTCACTGGTTGCTAGGAGGCTAAAAAACTCAACGTCTTCACCAAAATAGCTGTAATGCCATTTCCATTGTGACCCTGTGATTTTAACGGTCAGATCTGATTGGGAGGTGTCTTCCATCGCTATTAAGGTTTTAGTGGCGGGTATCGCCATAGCGATAAGGATAACAATAGGAATGATGGTCCAAAGAATTTCTACTTTCGTGCTTTCGTGAAAATGGGCAGCAACCGCACCCTTCGACTTTCTGTGCCTCAGAATCGAATAGAACATCACTCCAAAAACAACAAAGGCAATCGCACAGCAGATATAGAAGATCAGCATATGAAGCTCGTATACCTTACCGCTGATCTCAGTGACACCTTGAGTCATGTTGTATTCACTGCTTGCATGCACCAAAGGCGACACCAAAACCACAACAAAACTTTTCAAAAGCCACGCTAGCCTAACCAGTAATCTTTTCAAAAGATCTCTCCTTATCCTTCCTAATTGGATACTTGCGACCTAAATGTCGTTGCGAGCTACGTTTCATTACGAACTACATGTCATTACGAGCTATGTGTCATTCCGAGCCAGACAACATTCATTGTTATTCCAGCTGAACATGAAAAGCTGAATCTCAATCTACAACTCACATGGAGCTAGCCTGTAAACGGGCTGCTGACATCATCTGAACTTAAGAACCTATACGGATCATAAGCTTTGTAAGTTTCCACTAAAGATTCAAAAACGACGAACTTGTTAAGTTTTGTTATATTTATGTAAAAGGCTAGTTAGTGATATCCAATTGTTCAAGGTAAGTTTACTTATTAAACAGTCAATTATTTAAAGTGGCTTTACCCATATGCCTTTCCCTTGCTGTTGGAATTTATTTTAAATCGAGTTTTACGATTGCTTTCATGGAAATGATAATCAGTATCATTTAAATTAAATCAACAGAAAGACACCCCGATATTAAAAGGTTTAGTGATTATGCAAGATGCAATGAACTGGTTAGCGAGAGACCCAGACCCAAGAACTCGTGAAGAGCTTCAATACCTTATCGATGAGGGAATGCACGACGAACTTGAAGACCGCTTTATTCAACGATTAGAATTCGGAACAGCGGGACTGCGCGGCAAAGTCGGATGCGGCCCAAATAGAATGAACCGCTTGGTCATACAAGAAACGGCCACAGGCCTTGGCCACTATTTAATTGAACATGTCGCAAATGCCTCTATGCGCGGTGTAGTGGTTGGCTACGACGGCCGTTTAGATTCAAAGCAATTCGCGATTGATACAGCTTCTGTACTCACAGCTTTAGGTATTAAGGTTTACCTAACTTCGAATGTTGCAGCGACACCTATCGTTGCCTTTGGTATTGAGCACTTCAACGCGGCAGCAGCGGTTGTAGTGACGGCGAGCCACAACCCGCCGGAGTACAATGGCTTCAAAGTGTACTGGGAGAATGGCGCTCAAATCATTCCCCCTCATGATGCAGGCATTGCTGCTGAAATAGACATCGCATCGACCAAGCCCATCCCATTGATGAGCCTTAGTGACGCTGAAACACAAGGTAAGTTGGTATGGTTAACTGAAGGCTATTATCAAACGTACCGCGCTGCGATCAACCAGAGCCCACACGTGAGTAAAGAGATCGAATCGGCGAACACCACCATCACCTATACCGCTATGCATGGTGTCGGTGCACAAATGGCGGAAGATCTACTTCATGATTCTGGTTTCCATAAGGTGTTCAGTGTTGCCGAACAGAGAGAACCAGATGGTCACTTCCCAACCGTAAACTTCCCCAACCCGGAAGAAAAAGGCGCGATGGATCTTGTGGTTAACTTAGCAAAAAGTGTCGATGCCGACATCGCTTGCGCTAATGACCCAGATGCAGACCGATTTGCGGTTGCCGTTCGAACCGATGATAAAGTCAGAACTGAAGATGCTTCCTATAAAATGCTCACGGGTGACCAAGTGGGTGTGTTATTCGCGCACTACTTGCTATCAAAGCCACACACTAAAAACCAGTTAGTTGGTAACAGTATCGTATCTTCAACTCTACTTGAGAAAGTGGCTAATTCTCACGGTGCGACTTACTTCCAAACACTGACTGGCTTTAAATGGTTAGCGAATATTGGCATGCAATTAGAAGATGAGATAAACGAGTTCTTGTTCGCCTATGAAGAAGCGTTAGGCTACACAATTGGTACTCAGGTACGAGACAAAGATGGGCTGTCTGCTATCGTCGTGTTTGCTCAACTGGTTGAGGAGTTAAAATCTCAAGGGCGAACCGTTTGGGATCTTCTCGCTCAAATTTCATTTGAACATGGGGTTCATACCAACGCGCAACGAAGTATTGCCCTAGACCCAGATTCACCATCGATTGGTTCTAAACTCCGCTCGGCACAACCAAAAGTAATAAACGGTGTCGCTATCTCTGTGATTGAAGACCTGCAGTCTTCTTTGCGCTTTATTGTCGGTGGGGCTACCGAGGCGATTAACCTGCCAGCAAGTGACGTACTCATCTATCATCTCGAGGATGGTTCACGCATTATCGTAAGACCTTCAGGAACAGAACCAAAAGTTAAGGTTTATTATGAGACGGTAACAAAGTTCGAAGGGACAGAAACCTATGACGATACTCGCAAGCGCGGTGAAGAGTACATGGATAGGCTCATCGAACAACACCAGAAAGAGTTGAACTCTTAGAACATCATTCTTTCAAAACATCAGTTCAATGAAGTGCAATATGTAACTGATAGACATAAAAAATGGACGCTCGAAGCGTCCATTTTTGTATCGGCGGCTAACCCCGATAAACTGTTTGAGTTACAGTCTACGAGGTAAAGAAGGAAGACAACATCCACACCGCTAACACGATGAAAACTCCGCCCATCACTTTTTGCTGATAGGTGCGAAACTTTGCATTTTCTACCAAAGATTTACCAATAGTGCCCACTAACGCCACAAGTAAAAAGTTGAACGTCAAACCTAGCACATTCAGCAATAAACCCAGAACGAGCATCTGCTCGCCCGAAGTCGCTTCAATACTCGTCGATACAAACTGCGGTAAGAACATCACGAAGAAAACCAACGCTTTAGGATTAAGCAGGTTACTAATAAGTGCTCGTTGGTAGTACGCTTTTGCAGCACGGTTGTCGCTTAACTCAGGCGCATTACCCTGTTCTGTTCGAAGACAATCCCAACCCATCTTTAATAAGTATGCACCGCCTAATAGATGAAGGGCTTTTAAAGCCACTGGACTCATCGCAATCAATGCTGAAACGCCCATTGCTGCCAATACTGTCAGGATAATTCCAGAAGTCGCATTACCTAAGCTCGCAAACACACCGACTTTACGGCCATAGCTCATGCTTGAGCTTGCGATGAGTAACATATCAGGGCCTGGTAAAAGGAGAAGAGCTACAACGGCCGTCAGGTAAACAGGTAGGATGGTTAAATCGATCATGGGTTTCAGTATTGATAAAAATGGAGGCGAATTTTATATCAAATACTAACGCCCTTCCAGATGCAATCAGTTGCTAGGTGTTAAATCAATCGAATTAAACACCATTAATAAACAGTAAAACCAATTTATTAACTAAATACAAAAGACTAATTAACGTGCTACCCACTCGATCTCAATCACAGTGGTTTCACCACACTTTAGGCGCCCAAGGAAAATATCACCTTGATGTACCTCTCCAACACCTTTCGGAGTGCCCGTCATCACAACATCACCGTCTAGCAAAGTCGTATAAGAAGATAACTCTTCGAGGATGGTCTCTGGGGAATAAAGCATCTGTTCAACATGCCCTTTTTGAACGCGGACACAGTTAATAAATAACTCTAAGTTTAAGTCAGAGAGGTCCAAGTTATCTATGGGAACAAAGCGGCTAAAAACAGCAGAACCATCAAAAGCTTTAGCACGCTCCCAAGGCAGACCTTTCGCCTTCAAACTACTTTGTAACTCGCGTTTGGTAAGGTCTAAACCTAGCCCCACGGCAGAGTATTCACCGTTTTCAACAATGAAGCAGATTTCAGCTTCATAATGTAACGTTTCTTGATGGAAAGATGATAGAGAAGACGTAACGCTAGTGCTCGGCTTATTAAACACCACCATAGAGTCAGGGATAACATTATTAAGCTCTTCGATGTGATCAACATAATTGCGCCCAATACACAGTACTTTGCTGGGTGTTGCTGTTCGTTTCGAATTCATCAATTGCTCCTGATCTACAACGCTGCTCATAGTTTGTCCCTAAACTGTTTTTTTGGAGCGCAGAGTTTACCGCATCATTAAAAGAGAATCTTCGACAAGATGGTTATCAATATCTAAATTCTGATCTTTAGCTCAATTAAACGATTTAAATACTTTTATCCGAAGATCGCGACGTATAAGAACTGATGACAAGAGCCATAGCTACGTAGATGAAATGAATGGCTGGGTAACATGAAGGAAAAGCTAAAACAGATGCGTATAGAACGAAAGCAGCCCTCTCAAACCAAAAGGCTTCAGAGGGCTTAGCATGGTGTCTAGGACAGTATCCGAAAAGGTAAATTTAAGGAGTAAACACTATGCATAATAGTGGTCAAACTCAATGAGTCGCGACTTATAGGTAGAAACGAGCACCAATAGTCCACTTGTCGTCAGTTTTTCTGTTGTCTGCATCGTTTAGATCAAACTGATAGCCAGTGTAGCCAACAACATTACTCGTAAAGTTGTATTCAGCTTGTAGAGCTAGCTCTTCACGGTCAGTTTGTGTTGCCGCGCCTTTCGTCGCTTCGCCTTCAACAACTTCGTAGTTAACGCTTAAGTTTAAGCTGTTCGCTAAAGCGTAAGCCGCTAGCAATTCATATGCATCACTTTCTTCAAGGCCTACGTTCATGTTTTCGTTTGAAGCGTAGATACCTGCTAGGTATAAACCTGAACCGTAAGAACCGTATGCAGCAGAAACTAGGTGAGATTCAGCCGTCTTAGAAACACCACCCTCTTTGAAGTCACCAGTGTTGAAGGCATAACCCAATTTAACACCAGCGATTGAGTAACCAAGAGTCGCTTGAATACGGTCATCGTAAGACACCGTTGAACGAGTAGTAACAACAACACCACCAAGAACGTTTTCAGTGTCAGTCGTTACGTCATTGCTGCCCTGCCAACCTAGACCAAAGCTAAGCTCACCCGCTTCACCAAAATCAAATCCGTTGCGGTAACTTGCCATTTTGTCTGCACGACCAGTACCTAGTGCACCGTGGTTGTCGTATAAGAAATCGTTCGCGAAAGCGATCGGCATATCAGTAGCTGAAGCTACATCGTAGTATGGCGCCCACTGCGTACCTGCAACAGCACGACCTAGCTCATCATGAGTTAAACCTACGTAACCAAGACGAGTAGTAAACGATTCATCACCACCGTTTAGGTAGTTAAGCGCCCATTCGCCTTTAGCGTCAGCTGTGAAGCCATTGCCTAATTCTTGCGTAGCATTAAAGTTGATGCGTGGTGAGTTTGTACCAACATCCGTATCGCCTTTCTCTGAACCATTCAGGTTTACAGAAACGTGACCACCAACAGAGAAGGCTGTACCGTCTTCGTTATAAAGCTCTACCGCAACTGCCTGTGTACCAAATACTGCACCAGAAATTGCTAGCGCTAAAAGTTTCTTATTCATTGTCATATCCATTTGTAACTGGGAGAGTGATTCCATAACAACCTCGTGCTTACGGAGAGGTTGTTACCTGCATTTAACAAGTGGGAAAACACTAATATACGACTGACAAAAAAGTTGCATTAAAATATATAAAATAAAAAAAATCGCGCTATAAAAACAAAAAATACCATTAAAAACAAACCATTAAAAACAAACCTCAAGCTAATTTTTGGTATATTTTGATATAAAAAACCTTCAATTTTTTGATTTTCCAATCATAAAAACAGCATTAGACACTTAGGCTACAAACGACTTTCCAGACCATTCTGCGACATACTATTAACTTAGAAACATCCTGTAACATAATGAGCCGTGCTGAAATATTTAGCCTTGTGAAACAATTCCCAATTTGAACTAGGAAAAGTTGCTTTATTGAAAGTTCACTAGAGAAAATACAAAAAAAAAGGGCAACCAATCCGTGACTGGTTGCCCTAATACAAGTTAGTACATTCTTATTTGAAGCAAACCTCAGCCCAACGTGCTAGGCCTGAGGTTACGGAACCAAAATAGTTACCACTCACAATTGGCACATTCGGTACGGCTTGTTGTACTGCTTCTCGAAGAATAGGAGAACGGGCTGAACCACCCGTCATATAGATGACATCTGGCTTTTTCTGACCTTGTTGAATCGCTTCTTTGACCAATTCAATCATCTTAGATTTTGGCGTTTCAATCGCTTCAATCATCTGCTCAACGGAGATATCCACTTCAATCAGATCTGATGCAACATTGATTGCTGTTCGATATTGGGAGGATTCTGCCAATGCAATCTTGGCTTCTTCCGCCCGACGCACAATGCTGTAACCTAAAGTATCGTGATAGACCTTCATTAAACGGTCTAACTTTTGAGGCTCTGAAGCTTCTTTACGAAGTAACTTTAACGCGGCTAGGTTTTCCCTTGAATAGAAGTTTTTTTGAGCTTCTACATTGTTTATCGCAATTGGATTCCAGAATTGAGTCAACGGCATATCGATACCCGAAATACCCTTACTACCCATACCGAAAGGTGACATCAATTGTTTGAAGGCAAGGTAAATATCAAGATCATTACCCCCAACCCTTTGTCCACTGTGTGCTAACAAGCTTTGGGTGCGGTTCGCTTTACCAGACCAACTTGGCCCCATTTCTAACAATGAGCAATCGGTGGTACCACCACCAATATCGACAACTAATACCGTTTGGTTCTCAGTCAGAGTACTTTCGTAATCAAGGCCTGCAGCGACCGGTTCAAACTGAAAAGCGATATCAAGGAAACCTGCACGTTTGGCTGCACGTGAGAGTATATCTTCGGCTTGTCGGTTTGCTTCTTCACCACCACGACCGTGGAAGTTAATTGGTCGCCCAATAACAGCTTGTTTGATCGGCTCTTGAGTCGTGATTTCAGCTTGATGCTTGATATTCGCCATCATGGCGCACACTAAATCTTCGAAGAAACTCACCTGAACATCATGCAATCCACTGGCACCAAGGAAAGACTTAGGGGACTTAACATAATAAACGTCACGAGGGTCTTCCAAATAAAGGTCCAATGCAGCCTGACCAAATGCCATGTCTTCTGGCACTAGGTCGATACTCTCTTCTCGGCTCAGAGCGATAGCACGTCGCAACACCTGCTCACCAATCGCATCACTCGGTTTGATATTCAAATGGCGAAATAGGTGCTCAGAAACGCTCTCACGAGTAGGTGCAAATACCGTTGAGGGAATATAATGGTTGCTACCTTCTAATGGTAACAGGCTTGGTTCTCCATCAACCATCGCCGCGACAGAACAGTTCGCTGTTCCATAATCAAACCCAATAAACATAATATCCCCCACTCAACAAAAGGGGCGAGATGCTACATGAAAAGCCTTTAAATTACGAGGTCATTTGTCGATTTTACTTAGGGTCTGTTGACCTTTCGTGGTTAAATTTTTGTTCGAGATAGAATCGTTTTAGGCGCGGCAAGATGTATGTAGCCTAGTCATTCTAAGTAAATACATCTTAACAAAGTATAAAACGATTCTAACCGAACCCTTCGGGCAGCCTTTGTGGTTCATTTCTACTGTGTTATCGGCTTCTCATGTAGGCTAGCTACACTTCAAAGCCTCTGCCTTGTAGAAATTTCCCACAAAGTGCTGCAAAAATCAGCTCGAAAGATCAACAGACCCTTGTGTTTTTGGTTTGATGACTCTTAAAAAGGAAACAAATATGCTACATTTCAGCCCAAATGAATCATGGGTTAGATAGATGAAAACACCTTGCCGAGCGGCTTGTAAAAATAATGGCGGAATGTGCAGTGGCTGCTTTCGAACAATGGATGAAATTATAGGTTGGAAAGGCTTATCTGAAGACGAACGAACGTCAGTCATGGATAACCTTAGTGGCGAGAGTTCGACTCACCAATGTCCGCAGTGTCATGAGCCAGCTCAATGCGATATTAGTGCGGGTAAAGAGACGTGTTGGTGTTTTGAGTTAGAGAAGCGTGATACTAGCAACATTCCAAAAACTGGTGCGTGCATGTGCCGTAAATGCCTGTCTGCCTTGCCTATTCAGTAGCTTACGAACCTAGTCAAGAGTTTTCATACATAATCAACAGCTTGCAAACATAATCAATAGCTTACAAAGCTACTCAGCAGCTTATGAGCCTGTTCATCATATACAAAAAAGCGAGAGGTTGTTCTCTCGCTTCAAGATACGACATTAAGTTTCGACCTACTACTTACTACTTACTACTTACTAATAGTTATCTAGTTAGTGGTTACTTCGATTTTGCAATCAGCGCAGGCTGAGAAAACTGTACTCCGCTCCAGCCATGAGTCATGAAGTTACGAATATTTTGATGGTCAGTGTTGTCTGGAAAACCTAATACGTCATTACGATAAAATTGACCAAAACAAGCAAGTGTTTGCTCTGCAGATAGACCTTGCTCTAAACCAAAAGCAAAAATCTTACACGAACCATTATTCTGCCCAGCGGCATTCACTACATCGCCATTACGAAATTCACTCTCAGCAAAATCATAATGAGCTTCTATCACTTGTATTGTGTCTTCAAATTGCACGCTTTCTGGGGTATCAGCCAGAGTATCCAATAAGGTTTGCAGTTCCATTTAATATTTCTCCATCAAGTACATATCTGAAGCAGTGTATCTTGTTTTGCAGCAAGAGTAAGCCGTTGTTTCCTTGAATCAGTGACTCACTTTCTAGCTTCGACTTAATGCTGAGTATCATCCCAGTACAGTTGTTTGAAATGAACAAAAGCTTTGTGCAACGACGCTTCTTTTATCGGTTTTACGATCACATAATTTGCTCCAGCAGCCATGAACCTTTCTCTTGTTGACTCTTGAGCATCGGCAGTACACGCATAAATCGGAGCTGTTACGCCAATTTGCTCTCTTAGTTGCTGAGTGGTTTCAATTCCACCCAGATTAGGGAGTTGATTATCCATTAAGATAAGATCGTAAACCGTGCTTTTTGCTAGCTCTATCGCTTCCAAGCCACCTTTTGCCCAAGTAACCACCATCCCATACTTTTTGCAAAATGCCTGTGCGATAAAGGCGTTGGTGTGATTATCTTCCACTAGCAGCACTTTCAACGAACGACTAAACAATGCCTCAGGCTCCATGTGGGCTTGTTTCTTAACGTCGGCTAACAGAGGCTTGGAGTGTAACTCCACTGGGATTTCTATAATGAACTCAGACCCCTGATCTTTAACGCTTCGGACTTGAATGTCTCCCTCCAGCATATCGACAAGGTTCTTTACAATCGTGAGCCCAAGTCCTGAACCGCCATACTCCCGAGTCGTCGTTTCTTCTGCTTGAACAAAAGGTTCAAAAATAGCATCGATCTTACTCTCATCAATACCGATGCCACTGTCTTTTACTCGAACAATCAAGCTAGCGTAATCAGTATTCAAGATACTTTCGATTTCAAAACTGACGGAAATACTGCCTTGATGAGTGAACTTAAGGGCATTGCTCAGTAAATTAAACATGATCTGGTTCAAGCGAACCTGGTCGGTGTTTATTTCGATCTCATCAACCAAGTGATTCACAATGGTAAACTCGACGGATTTATCCTCACAAAGTGGGCGATAGATGCTATCTAAGGTGTTAACCAACTCGCCTAGAAGGAAATCTTTCTTCTGAATATTGAATTGTCCCTGCTCTATCTTAGAGAAGTCCAAAATATCGTTTAGTACCGCCAGTAGATGTTCTGCACTATGGCAAAGTACATCAACCTGATCGCGGTTATCTTCACTGTGTATTGAACGTTTAAGCAACTGAGAGACACCGAGGATACCATTCAGTGGCGTACGAATTTCGTGACTCATTTTAGCGAGGAAGTCTGCACGCACACTTGCAAGATGCTCTGCCTCTTCACGCGCTCGATCTGCCTGTCTTTCTGCTTCTATAAGTTTAGTAATATCTTGACCTTGTACCACCACACCGCTGATGCCGTGTTCAACACGGATTGCAGACATGTTCCAGCGAAAAACCTTCTCGCCGATTGGCACGTTAATGCCCGTTAGTTTAGAGCCTTGAACCACCATCTGGATATTCGGCAACATACGGAGCTCAAACTCTCGAGCCATTGCACCATAGTTATCATCTTCATCAAATAGCGCCATACGAGCCGCTGGGTTCATCTGAATTAAGTCACCTTTTTCGGACCAAACCAAAATTGGCGAATGCGCAAAATTAAACAGATCTTGAAATTTTTGGTGTTGCTCAGATAAGCGCTCAAAAGTATCTTCCAACGTGCAGCCAATGTGGTGAAATTCGAAAATATTTGAACCATCAAACTTGCTGAACTCTTCATTGCCACTTGCAGAGCGAGTGAACTCCATTAACTTATCAAGTTCTGCCGCGACTCTTCTTTGAATCCAAGCTCGCGCAAGGAAAGACATGATGATGATCACCACAATCATAACAATGATGGTACGTTCATAATTGTCTTCGAGTGCAATGAGGTTAGTGTTTTTCTGGATCGCGCGAATGGTTAGAGGAGTTTCAACAGCATTGATCTTAATGGTTGCAATAGTGACGAAATGACGAGGTAGTTGCTCATACGTTTTATAACTGAGGACGTCTTTTATCGTATAGCTTTCGTCGCCACTGAATGTCGATGTCACAGGAGTACCATGCGCTTCAATGACGATATTTTCGCAATTACTGCCTTGCTGGATAGATTCAGCCAATGGAAAGTTGTTGTCTAGAACAATAGCAACATAAAGCTGCCCTAGAACTTCACCAGTCTTGTTATCAACAATAGGCGTTCGTCGAGCCAACAAATGACGCTTACCGATATCCGTAGTCAGCTGGATGAAGTGCCAGTTACTGCTAAAAGCGACCTCATCAGAAATATGTTTTAAACTGGATTCATCCAAACCATAGAACTGACCATTGCCATCTTCCCAAGCCAAACCGTTATAAGTAGAAACAAAGCGTAAGTCGGGAGCATGATCAGGCTCACGTTGGTCAACACCATAAAAAAAGTAGCTCAGAGCCTCTTCATTGTTGGTATCAAAATACTCCCGTAAAGTTTCACTGTGTGAGCTACTGTCTTGATGGATTTGCAGCACTGACAATCGATAATCGAACATGTTTTGGATCAAGCTAGAAGTTTGCTTAACCGTTCTATTCGTCTCTTGCTTAACGATCCTACTGCTTGTTTCGTAGTTATGAATAAGCACGCCAAGTGCCATCACGCCTATCACTAAAATAATGATACGCGTAATTAATTTGGCTAAAGTGTTCTTTGGTGTAATGGCGTAGCTTTTTTTCATTATTGGTCTGAGTACCTAAATGCTCGCTGCTTAAGTTCTAAAATACGATCTGGAGAATCCTCTTTAGTCACAATTTCAAACTCACCTGAATAAACGGTAGGAACTTCCAACCCTGTAAGATCCCATTTAATCGCCTCTGCCATCGCAATACCCGTATCATCATTCATGCGCATGACCGTAACATCTAAGTCACCCCTTGCTATAGCTTCCAATTCTGCAGAGCCGCCTCCCCAGCCATTCACTAATACATCTCGACCAGATTCTCGAATAGCTTCTGCTGCGCCCAGAGCAATATCAGTTGCACATGCATAAATAAAGTTTAGATCCTTATCGTTAGCTAGGCTGATTTTAGCTGCTTGGTAACCGCTCTCTTTATTTGACTTAGTGTAAAAGGACGACTTAAGAGCAAAGTTAGTATCAGAATTCACATCATGGATAAAGGTATCTCCACGAGCATCACTAATATAACCTTCAGAACGATATAACACAGAATACTTGCTGTCCGGTTCACTCACTTGTTTGAAGTAATCCGCTAGCTTTAAACTCCCCGTCATATGGTCGAAACCCACGTACATGAATGGCTGCCTATCGGCCCACGCACGTACTGGTGTGGTAATATTTTGCAAAATCAACTTGGTGTCCGTTGAGCTCAACACATGTTCAATAAACTTACGGTGTCGCGTCGTCTCTAACGTAAAAATCAAATAATCCGTTTTATTTTCAATCGCTTCTTGCAAAGAGATACTCTGCTGAGAGGGGTTAGCATTATCACGAGTAAAAACCTGATTTATTTGATAATTAATTCTCAATTTATCTAGGCGTTTCTCAAAGGCTTGGATATTACGAACCCAATAATCAGAGATCTGTTGCCCAGGGTACACAACTGAAATGGTGATAGGTTCATCCTGAACTTGCCTCAATGGCATAGGGGGATTTTGCACAGCTTCAACCATTTTATCGGTCAATGCTTTTTGCTCTGGAAATTTGGTGAGGTAATCCTGATATTCCCAATAGCCATTCAGCACGTGGGTACCGTGGGAGAGAGCAGACGCAGAAAACACGGCAACTCCCAATAATATAAGTAAACGTTTCATATTTTTCTCGTTTTATATGAGCTACTTTGGCTCATTTTTTAACCTAGCATGACACCATCTCTTTGTATGGCTGAAAGATATTATGTAGGACAACGAGGATAAATGATAGCGTCTAATACTAATTGGTATGCCATTCTAAATGTGCAGTGTGTAAATTTGGAACAGAGATTAAGATTAATGAGTCCTAAGATAAAAACAACTCAATTAAAAACAAAAATACCACTATTTAATCAATAACTTAAAAGATCCCCTTGCAACAATTCACGCGACTAACATTCGGCCGAGAATTAGAATTCTAACGATGAGTTACGATACTGGAATATACTGAATTTTGTCTTGTTGCCACTCAATGATTAGTTTGAGTGATACTAATTTTTCCTTACGAGATTTGGGTAATTGTTTGATCGCGTATTCGGTTTTTAACGCCTCACTTTTTGACCCAACACCAATACTCCAAACCAACTTAAGTGGGCCTTTACCTTTTAAGGCTTTTGCACCTTTGCCCGTTTGATGTTGTTCGAATCGACGTTCTAAGTTATTCGTCACTCCACAATAAAGAGCATTGTGTCGATTGCGGATCAAATACACGACCCAATCCGCATTTTTGTCAGATTCCGACATTTAAAGCAGTGATTCAACCAGAGCCTTAAGCTCTGCCACTTCTTCACGTAGGCTCGCGACTTCTGATTCAAGTTCTTCAAACTTTTCACTGGATGCAGATGATGAAACAGCGCTTACTGATGCCGTCGCAAACGCTTCAATGTCTACTTCGCCGCTCAGTAAGTGTTGGTAGCGTGATTCTCGTTTACCCGCTTCTCGTGGTAACTTCACGACTAACGCACCCGCTTCTCTTGCCGCGAGTTTTTCGAGTATTGATTCAACCTCTTTCACATCGCTAAAGTTTGCAAGACGACCAGTTCGAGTACGAAGCTCACCTGGGGTTTGGGCCCCACGAAGCAGCATGCAGCAGATGATTGCACGCTCTTGCTCTGTAAATTGCAGATCACCAAATTCAGTGTTGCAGAAACGGTGCTGATACTTATTAACTCGGCTGTTGAAGCTGCTTTCATCGCTCACCATACGACGTCCGATCAAACCATCAACCGCATCTAAAACGTCTGACTCAGACAGAGAGAGCACAGGTTCACGGTTACTCTTTTGATTACAAGCCGTTGTTAAACTATTTAGTGTCAGTGGGTAATGATCTGGAGTAGTCACTTCTTTCTCGATCAAACAACCGATAATTCTCGCTTCAATTGGGGAAAGTACTGTGTTCATCGTTTTTCCTTTTTATTATTTTGATAATTCCATCTCAACATTTAACAATGCAGCCAGTTATGGCTAATGCTCAGACAAAATCGGTACTCGTTTCTTTCTGCCTTGTTCATCAATCATTATGATCTTAGAACGATTTAGCTCTATTTCCACGACTTCCAAATTAGTGCGCTCTTGTACATACGCATCACGAAGCTTATTTTGTTCTGCCGAAGATTCAACGACATCGTCGCCCAAATCTTCTGTTTCCAATTGTTGTTGATTCATTTCACATGTCGTATCAATGCAGTATCTAAATGGGATACTAACTTGAACGGTAAGATAAAAACAATCGTACGTTAGAGAGAGTGACGAATAATTAAACAACCTTACTTTTGCTTTGATCTAAATACTGTTACATCATCAATTGATGTGCTTTAATCAGAACCAGACAACGTATTTGACGATTAGGAAAAGGAATCTATGAGCAGCGTATTTGAAATTGTTAACCAAGCACGACGTAAGAACAAACTTAAGCGTGAACTTTTAGACAACGAAAAGAAAGTTCGTGACAACCGCAAGCGTGTCGACCTTCTTGATAACCTACTTGATTACATCAAGCCAGAGATGACTCACGACGAGATCCTAGGCATTATCAAAAACATGAAAGCTGACTACGAAGACCGCGTTGATGATCACATCATCAAGAGTGCAGAGATCTCTAAAGCTCGTCGCGACATCAGCCGTCGTATTCGTGAACTAACAGAAGAAGACAAGCAAACTCAAGGTAAGAAGTAATCTAACCTAACGAATTTACTTGTATAGTAACCCACTCTTTGTAGTTAACACTGATCATTTAAGCATTTTCCTGATCAGTTGAACGATCCTACAGATGG
>NZ_JBFSTC010000077.1:0-27451 GCF_041466605.1 Vibrio sp. 10N.247.310.17
TTACTACCGTTTTTGTTTTAAGTTCCCGCTAATCCGCGATGAACCTTTTTTTATGTCAAAATCACCAAGATAAGTATCTTTTGTCGACTCTAGGTAAAGCTGAGGAGCCACAGGTTTAAGGCGCATCGCTTCATACATAATTGCTGTCATGTAGGGAACCCGAGGGATCGGCCACTCTAATACAGAAGCTTCTCCCAGATCAGCCAGTTCACTTTGTAAAGCTTGCTCGCTACCTTGGTTTCCACTCACAAGAAACGCCATCCAAGCAAGAGTGTTTGCTGTGGTATCTTCCCCTGCTAATAACAGAGTAATGGCGTTCGCTAGAATATCTCGATCAGTCAGTGATGTATCCAATTCTTGTTCCAGCAGCATTATTTGAAGCATATTTTCTGGCGACTCTCTAAGTTCAGGACACTCAGCCAAACGCGTGCGCTGCTTATCAATACAAGTCGACACAAAATGACCGATCTCTTCTAAACTTGCATCGAACTGAGTATCTTTCTTGGTTTTGAAAAATCGCCATAAAGGAATAGGAGACTTAGAGCGCTGGCTAATCACAGGAAAGACATGTCGTAAACTTTCTCCAAGAGGAGTGTCTGATTGCTCAATCGAATTAAAGTCTTCACCAAAAGCCAACAATGATGTGACATCTACTGTGTATTTTTTGAATTCGCTAACTAAATCAACGACAGTTCCTGATTCTGATAACTTTTCAAAGTGCTTTCTTAAACGTTCGGTAATCACACTTAACTTAGGGTAAAAATGTTTAAGGTGGCTAGGCTGGAACATAGGCTCAGTCAACTTTCTCTGATGTTTCCAACGATCACCTTCTGCAGAAAAAATACCGTTAAGCCCTGCTTCTTCAAACACACTTTCAATGCTTTTCAAACGGCGAAAGTCATCTGGCCTCGATTTTAAAATCGCCTTAATCTGAGAGGGTTCAGAGAGAACCATTACATCCTTCATTCCCAGTTTCAAACGAAAATAAGCACCATATTCATTCACCCAAGACAGCATCTGTTGATGAACATTGGGTTTCTTCAAATAACTCACATGCCCCAAAATCCCCGATTTAGGAGGCATTGGAAGCTGTTCAATTTTCTGCATTTGTATTACCTTAACTTGATCTGAATGCTATGAATAGGAGGTGCTGAGAGCGGCTTAGCATGCTTGTTATCGTAATACGAAACTTTGGTTGTGATACAACGCTAGCGCGTGTAAACAATGTGAGTACCGTATTGTGTGAACTAAAGAACTCTTGTCGCTCAGAGCGAGTGACTGCGGTGTCGGTAGATCTTATAGATAGATTGGATACCGATTGGCAGCATAGTAAAGATACCAATAAGCATCACACTTCCATAAATGTCTTTTGAGCTAAAAATTTCGCCATGCAAAGTGGCGACATCAAGGTTGTCTTTGAACAAGAAGCAAAGGATGTATTTTGACATTATGGTAACGTAAATGATTGAGGGCAGGTATAAGTAACCATGGGGCGGGATTTGCTTCAAATGTACTTTATCGTTGTAGCACCATAATGAGAAAGGCAAATAAAAGGTAAATACGCATAAAAACCACCCAAAGAAATTACTTAACGGAACGCCAAAATACACACCACGATCGGTCCAGACCCACAGCGATTTGATGAGCGAATTCACAGGATCCATAACGACATCCCATGAAACCATTACAAATGAGGCAGTAAGAGAGATGATGATTGCTTTACTTTTCGTTTGTATCGGTTTATCAAACTGATTAAGAAGGATGGTTGATATAAACCAAGAGACATAACCCAAACTGAAGTAGGTCGGCATGATTGCTAATGGGACGTCAAATATTTTAATTCCTAGTCGGTCAGAATAATAATAGTGACCGAAAGGAAATCCACTTGAAATACTAACGCTTTCGTAGAAAACACTGACAACGAAGACTAATAGAAAGAAACATGACATTTTCTTTATACCGCAATAGACACTACCGTGTAATATTGCAAACGGGAACAAAATTAGTGGAGTAAATACGCTCGATATATGTAAGTCGGTATAACCTCGAAGAAATGAATAAACAATATAAATAATGGTGATTGCAAGCAAGAATAAAGGTGCTCTAGGCTTCATATACTACTCTTATTTTTGAAACTAAAAGTCATGATAACGATTAGGCAAGATGAATAATAGTGCTAATCAATTGATATCAAATAGACGATAATAATAAAGCGGGGCAGAATATCATGAAAAGTTTGTTGCCTGGTCTAATCAGTGGCTTTGATGTAATGTGATCTGTACCATTAATACGGTTGTGTCGCAAAGTTATGACGAAGTACAAGTGTACAGATCTTCAGATGCAATTAGGCTGCTAGGGCGTAAAATTGCTCCCAAGCAGATAAGCCTTCAGGATTATCGAGCTGTTCACTTTTAATTATCGACCACAGTTCCACGCCTGCCAGGGTGGAACTAGCTCCCTCATCTGATTTCCCATCAGCCAGAGTTAAACATTGACATTATGTAACGCTAACGCGTTGGCACCACTCTTATCGCTAACCACTTTTCCTAGTAAACCCTTATAGCAGATTGCCTTGGCAAAGAAGGCGCGAGCCGTTTTCTCATCACGGCGTTTTCAGAGTAAAAAATCAATGAAATGACCGTGCTTCTCAACGACTCGATAGTAATATTTCCACTGACATTTGACGTTAATGTATGTCTCGTCCATTCGCCACGCAGACGCGACTGGCTTCTTTATTTACGTGCCTGGTGCTCAAGCAGGGGAGCGTATTTAATGATCCAACGGTTCAATGTTGAGTGGTCAACACTGATGCCGTGCTCAGCTAACACCTCTTTAATTTCACGGTAGCTCAGCTTGTAGGAAACATAGTAACGAACGGACTGTAGTCTGATCTCAGAAGGAAAGTGACGGCCAGTAAACTTAATAGTCATAATGTTAAAGCTGAAGAATGTTGAGGGGTGATCATAACCTACCCCCTTGTTTGCGACATAACCCCTGTTTCTTGTGATTAAAATTTGCCGCCACTATTTCGCCATTCGGGTACTGGAAGTAAGCATAACTCCATGATTTTTCGTTACATTAAGTTAGCTTTGAGATTATAGGTTATAACTGAAATTTAAAAGAGAATAGAAATAAAAAGGAACACTAAATAGTGTTCCTTTTTTGGTTTTAGTGATTGGCATTTTATGCGTTAACTATTTGGATCAATGTCCGGTAACCCATCGATATCGTTGTGGTGGTGGTGCTCATCATCTTGGTTATGGTTGATGTTTGCATCATGGTGTTCCAGCGCGTCTGACATATCCAAGTGCGCTTGGTCATGTGTTGCTGCATCTGGTTGGTCGACTTGTGCAAGTACGATATCCATATCCGCAGGTTGATCGTGAACCGTTGTCGATGTCGCATCGGGTTTAATGCCCAATGCATCCAGATAAGCGGCTGCACCATGGTGACTGCTTTTCTGATCGGGTTCTTGATGGGTCTGCTGGGTTAAATCTAGATTGCTATCATCGCTTAGTGTGACCGTAAAGTCGGCTTGCGAAGCCATGTCTGGCTCGTCATGTTGAACAGGAGGCGGTGGCGGTGGAGCAGGGTGCGATGTATGGACTAAAGGTGTGATCGTCATATCAACCACTTCAGTTCCAACTGTCAGCTTTCCACTACTTCCTGGCCCATGACTGAGTATCTGGATGTTCACATGGGCGACCACTTCATCTTGATTTGACCCTTGTAATGCTACTTCAAATTTATCTTCGTGTTGACCGATACCTGAAGCGCTGCCATGTGGGCCCGTATGAACCTGAGCTTGCTCTTGGTAATGTAAGTGGCCGGTTTGAGGGTCAATGGTTAATGTTCCATATTGCCCATGGTGGCTGGTGACATATTGTCCATTAGGTAAATGGATTCGCCAACCGCTTTGTGCTGTTGGTACCGGAGTTAACGATGGTAATAGTGGTGGCACCCCAAGTGTGCCAGACACTTGGTGGCTTCCCGATGGCGGTCTGACAATAATTGGTTCAGGAATAGCGCTTGCAGCAAAACCTTGGCTACCTGCGGTATTACCGTGTTCGTCAGTCATTGTTGCTTGTACATTAGAACCCGGATGAACTTCAATTTGTATTCCGTGCTGTAGAGTATGAGCATCTAATACATGATCCTGACCGTTAACGACAAGATGCTCACCGATTTTGGCATCACCAGGAGGCGTAACGGTTGCAGTGATCGTGTTTGCTTGTCCTCGGGCGATTTCAGCTTTGCTGTATAAGTTGTCTGCCCCTGCGTTTTCAAAGGTAATCGTAGGAACGCTAACCTGTGTATCGACTTGGTAAGTAACATCTGCAGTGGCATGAGCGCTATTACCTGCGCTATCTGTTACCGCTACTGATGCCTCTATTTTTTGGTCAGCATCGGCAATGAGTTCACTTCCAGGTACGGCAATTGAATAGTGTCCTTTTGCATCGACCACGCCAGTATGCTGTGTCCCATTTACATCTAAAGTCACAATGTCGCCTGCATTATAATCGCCAGAAACGGATCCGGTGATGTCAATGGAGCTGTTGGATTCTTGAGCATTAATCACATTGTCGGCGGTAATTGGGTCTGTTTGAATACCGACGTGTACTTGTGTATCTATATGGACGGAAAGAAGCGAAGATATTGTTGATAGCCCAGATGAAGGAGTTAATGTCTTAGCGGATAGATTATGATTGCCATCGGTTAAGCTATCGACCACTACGCTATATTGACCTGAAGCATTAGATACCGCATGTCCAATAGGTTTTGAACCATCGTATATCGTCACTTGAGAATATGGAATATCGGTGTGTCCGGTAATTGTTGGAGTGGCATCATTAGTCAGATTGTCAGTGTTAGACGAACCTGAATCACTTGTTGACGCGAGATCCAGAGTAACGGTGTTCGTTGGCGCGACGTTAGTGCCTGAAGGCAAGGTTGGTTGCGTCGTAGTTACCACAGGTTGGTGCAGAACAGTCGTCGAGGTGACTAAGCTACCCGTTGGTGACATGGTGACATGTCCCGAGGCATCAAAGGTGATGAATTTCGAATCTTCCGTATGGCCGTCACTGACTTTTACTTCGAATACATCGACACCATGATAGGAGTTGGTGGCAGAGTTATAACTCATTCCTGTGATAGACGTATTTGGTGTGTAGACGTAGTCACCAGTATTTGGATCGACGGACAGTGAACCGAATTGCCCTGTTGAACTGACAATAGAGAAGGTATGAGAGTCAGTAACATCTACATCAGTCTCTGTTAATGTACCTGTCGTTGATGATGTTTGGTTAACGCCGAGAATCGGTGCGTCATTGGTTCCGGTAATGGTAACCACGATATCATGGTGCGTGCCATCTGCAGATTGAACCGTGATGGTTTCAGTGTCTGTCTGACCTTCGCCAAGCTGTTGAACTATAGGATGGTTGTTGTCAAGGTCGTAAGTCCAGTGACCATTTACATCGATATGAGCGTGCCCATAGCCTTTGCTTCCGGCTATTCCAGCTCCACCCTGTACCGCGGTAAACCCTGCGGTTCCATCAGGGTCACTCGCCGTCAACGTACCTGATGCTTGAAGTGTTATGTCTTCTTTTGCCACTCCTGTGGAGTCTCCACTGAATGTTGCAGGGTCAGCGACACTCGCTATATTAATGAGTATTGACCCTTCTTTTGAATCAAGATGACCATCGTTTGCGGTAAATTGCACCGCCCCTAATCCGCTGACACCAGAACTAAAGTAGTTGTGAGTTGGGGTGAAGATGAGTGATGAAACGTCGGAGGCGCTAACCTCATCACCAACATTCACTGTGGTGCCATTCAGCGATAACACGCCATGGGCGACATTGGTAATCGTGATGTGGTTTAACGCATCTCCATCAATATCAGAATATTTAAAGTCTGCGGTGGTGAACGCATGAGGCTTATCTTCTAAAGAACTAATAAAACTCGATCCAACGATAGGTGCATCATTGACCGCATTGACATCCACTACCATCGTTGCGCTGGCCGAATTTTTATGGCCATCATTCGCAGTAAATGTAAATTGCGCATAGTTGGCGCCGTTTTCATTATTGCTCGGCGTGAAAGTTAAATGGCCTGCGTCTAAGTCAGCCTTGCTGATTTGCTGGTTGGCGGTTACGGCGTTACCGTTTAAAAGTAATAATCCATGACTCGGTAAGCTGCTAATAGTCACGAACTGTAACGTGTCGCCATCTTGATCACTGTAACCAAATTCACTGGTGGTAAAGGTTCTGGTGATGTCTTCATTTGTAGAAACGGTCTGCCCTGTCACCGTTGGCGCATGTTGTAGAGGAGGGGTGACTTCAATAGAGAGAGAGTTTTGAGAAGAATCTCCTATTGGGTTACCGCCATCATCACCGACACGATAAACCATACTTGGCACTTTACCTGTAAAGCCAGCTTCCGGGGTGAAGGTATAATGACCATTCGCTTCGATCGCGAGTGTACCGATACCGGCCATAGTATGTGGTTGCCCAGGCCTTACCGCGACATAACCTGACACGGGGTCCTTTATTTGAATATCTTGCAACACCAGATGTGCGTTGGAATCGGTGTCTGTTGCTGCACCACTCAATCCTTGATCCGTCCCAGAGCCAGTAATTAGATTCCCTTCAACTGGACCACTATGTTGAACACCAGAATCACTGAGGCTGTGTAGAGTAGGAGCGTCAGTAGTCCCGTTAATAGTGACGGTAATTGAATGCTTGGTACCGTCTTTTGATGTGACTTCAATGCTATCTGTGAGTGTTTGTCCATTGTCTAAGTCTTGAATCTGCGTACTCTTGTTGTCTGCTTTATAAACCCATATCCCAGTACTAGTGATGTCGAAATGACCGTAGGTTCCATCCAGAGATATTTTCGGTTGCCCCTTAAGATCTAATGCAGCTTCGCCATGACCATCAGCGTCAGAAACAATCAGGTGCCCATGACAAGAAAGGGCATCTGGAATAGTTGCTGACCCCGTGATATGCGCGTTGTGGTGAATGTTTGTATCTTCTCCTATGCTGCCGGAGTCACCGGTAAATGTGGCGGCATCATTAACTGCTGCAAGGGTTGTGATTGCCCCTGTATGAGTCGTTCCGCCATGCGCATCTGTCACATCATAGCTAAAATGAATCTGACCGTTATAGTCTTTGGTTGGGGTAAAAGTGTATGTTCCGTCTTGATTATCTAGAATAGAACCATGATCAGCGTGAAGATTCGCAACGGTGAGTTTGCCTAGGTCGTTGCCATCCACGTCTATAGTGTTTGCTAAGAGTTCGGTGGCCGTGATGGTTTGCGCGAGGTCTTCTTTACCGCTGTTGAGCTGCACTTCTGAAGAGCAGTATGGACGGTCGTTGTCGCCATGAATGGTGATAACAATATCATGAGTAGTACCGTCTTTACTTTGTATCGTTATCGTATCAGTGAGTGTCTCATTTGCACCAAGTTGATCAATCGTCGATCCTACCTTTGTTGTTAATCCACCATTTACATCAGCAGTGCCGGTCGCAACACCATAAAACCATTTACCATCTGTATTAAGAATCAAATGGCCATATTTTCCATGATAGGTATAACCAATACCTTTAGAATCAAAACTATTCTCGCCGGTATCTGGATCGATGATTGTTAGTTGCCCCTCAACATGAATCATACTATTAGTTAAATGCGCCATACCTGACTGGGCAAAGTCTGGCGACATATCAGGGTTTCTGTTTTCATAAACATCGCCAGTATCCACACCTGATATAACGGCTTTATCTCCCACCGCATCAATATGAAGAGTGTTAGTAGCCTCTTGTGAGTCAACATGCCCATCGTTAACAGTATATTTAAACTGAACATCGCCATTGAAATCTTGCGTAGGAACGAACTGAAGTTTAATTATGTCAGCTGTAGTGATGTGTTGCCCCGCTGTAACATCGTGTCCATCAAGCACAAATTTACCTTGTGTTGCTGGTGGTAGATCTGTGATTGCAACTGAATGTAGCGTATCGCCACTATCAACATCCGTAAATCCAAACTGACTCGCTTGCATTTGATAATGCGTGTCTTCAGTGCCGTTACTTAGCGCAACTTGGGTAACGGTTGGCGCATCATTGGTGCCTACAACGTCTATGTGCAACTCGTATGCCGTTCCATCATAACTATGAACACGGTAGATAACGGTTTCAGTTTGCCCTTGAGCAAGGTGTTGCAAATTGGCATTATTAACGCTGTACCCCCAATTGCCCATGCTATCAATACGTAACATGCCACCAAACGGATCGTGAACTGCTGATTCACCAAACTGGCTGTATTGGAATTTATTCTCCCCGCTATCTGGATCCACAACTTGTAGTCTTCCATTCGCGAGCTCAGTTGTAACCCCTGCATTGTGGCTGCTGTGTGAACCATCTTCAGTGACGTGGTCAGTTGTTACTTCTGAAATGATGGCGCCGTCTGGGGTAGCGGTGAGTGTGGTAGACGCCCCTGTATGAGTCGTTCCGCCATGCGCATCTGTCACATCATAGCTAAAATTAATCTGACCGTTATAGTCTTTGGTTGGGGTAAAAGTGTATGTTCCGTCTTGATTATCTAGAATAGAACCATGATCAGCGTGAAGATTCGCAACGGTGAGTTTGCCTAGGTCGTTGCTATCCACGTCTATAGTGTTTGCTAAGAGTTCGGTGGCCGTGATGGTTTGCGCGAGGTCTTCTTTACCGCTGTTGAGCTGCACTTCTGAAGAGCAGTATGGACGGTCGTTGTCGCCATGAATGGTGATAACAATATCATGAGTAGTACCGTCTTTACTTTGTATCGTTATCGTATCAGTGAGTGTCTCATTTGCACCAAGTTGATCAATCGTCGATCCTACATTTGTTGTTAATCCACCATTTACATCAGCAGTGCCGGTCGCAACACCATAAAACCATTTACCATCTGTATTAAGAATCAAATGGCCATATTTTCCATGATAGGTATAACCAATACCTTTAGAATCAAAACTATTCTCGCCGGTATCTGGATCGATGATTGTTAGTTGCCCCTCAACATGAATCATACTATTAGTTAAATGCGCCATACCTGACTGGGCAAAGTCTGGCGACATATCAGGGTTTCTGTTTTCATAAACATCGCCAGTATCCACACCTGATATAACGGCTTTATCTCCCACCGCATCAATATGAAGTGTGTTGGTAGCCTCTGCAGAGTCGGTATGCCCATCGTTAACAGTATATTTAAACTGAACATCGCCATTAAAATCTTGCGCAGGAACGAACTGAAGTTTAGTGATGTCAGCTGTAGGGATGTGTTGTCCCGTTGTAACATCGTGTCCATCAAGCACAAACTTACCTTGTGTTGCTGATGGTAGATCTGTGATTGCTATGGAATGTAACGTATCGCCTGTGTCGATATCACTGAATCCAAACTGACTGGCTTGTATTTGGTAGTGTGTATCTTCAGTGCCATGTGCAAGTGTCGTCGCAGTTATGGTCGGTTGATCATTGGTGCCTGTCACCGTTATTGTTATATCGTGAGCAGTGTGGTCTGCAGAATAAACACGATATACAACTTTTTCTACTTCACCTTCAGCTAATGATTGCAAGCGACTATTGGCTACTTCATATCCCCAAGCGCCACTTGGTGTAATGCGTAAAAAACCACCAAAGGGATCGTGAATCGCCTGTTCTCCTAATAACAGATTGACCTGAAAATGGTCTTGCCCTGCATCAGGATCTGTCACACTCAGCAAACCCGATGCAACGACAGGCTGTAATGAACTGTGACCCACATTATGATCTTCAATAATCGTTCCGGTATCACTACCGCTTATAACCGCTTTATCAGCAACTGCACTTAAACTGCTGGTAGCTCCAGTATGAGTGACACCGCCATGTGCATCTTTGACATCATAGGTGAAATGAACTTTACCGTTATAGTCTTTTTCTGGTGTGAAAGTGTATGTACCATTTTGGTTATCCAAAATCGAACCGTGATCTGGATGAAGGTTTGCTACTGTAAGCAGTCCAGAGTCATTTTTATCGACATCTATTGAATTTTGTAACAGTTGTGCAGCTGTAATGGTTTGTCTCGTATCTTCAGTACCTGCGTTGAGTTGTACTTCTGAAGAGCAATAAGGCCTGTCGTTACTACCATTGATAGTGATGACTATATTATGTGGTGTTCCATCTTTTGTGTGAACGGTGATAGTGTCTGTGAGTGTTTCACCCTCACCTAATTTATCGATAGCGGAGCCTCTGGTTGTGGGCCTTCCACCAATGTGACTGAGACTTCCAGCATCGGCATAGTAATTCCAATCGCCATTTGGATTTAAAATTAAGTCACCATATGTACCGTGATAGTTATACCCCACATTATTATCAGCAAAGCCAGACTGACCAGAGTCAGGATCAATCACAGATAAATGTCCATTAGCGTTTAGTGTACTAACTCGAAGTGTCGCCATACCGGATTGAGCATGATCTGGTGACATATTATCTCCAGCCGCTTTCTCAGTGACACTTGCAGTATCTACTCCACCTACCACAGCATTATCATTCGTGCCGTTCACTGTAATGGTGACTTGATGAGGTGTGCCATCGGCTGAATGAACGGTAATGGTATCAGTAGCGGTTGCGCCATTACCTAACGCTTGAACTGCTGGGTTAGTGTTATCTAAGTCGTAGGTCCAAGCGCCATTACCTGTTAGATGTAATGTACCTAAGGAGCCTTGGATATCAGTATTCGCAAAGTGTGCTTCACCAGTATCGGTATCCGTAACGGTCAATGTGCCTGACGTTTGCAGTTGTGTTTCTTCTGTCACTGCGCCCGCACTTGTACCGCCAATTACAGCCGTATCATTGGTGCCATTTACTGTGATAGTCACTTGATGTGGCGTGCCATCAGCAGAATGAACAGTGATGGTATCGGTTGTTGCAGCGCCTTTACCTAGGGCTTGTACCGTTGGGTTTGTGTTATCTAAATCGTAAGTCCACTGCCCAGCATCGGTTAAATGCAATGTCCCAAGCGAGCCTTTAATATCAGTATTTGAGAAGTGTGCTTCACCGGTATCGGTATCTGTAATAGTCAGCGAGCCTGAGGTTTGTAACTGCGTTTCTTCGGTCACTGCGCCTGCAGAAGTCCCACCAATTACAGCCGTATCATTAGTCCCATTCACCGTAATGGTAATTTGATGCGGCGTACCATCTGCTGAGTTGACAGTAATAGTATCAGTCGCTGTCGCGCCTTTACCTAAGGCTTGAACTTGTGGATTCGTATTATCTAAATCGTAAGTCCAAGTGCCGTTATCAGTTAAATGTAAAGTGCCTAATGTGCCTGCAATATCAGTGTTGGAGAAGTGTGCTTCGCCAGTATCTACGTCAGTGACAGTCAGTGTACCTGACGTCTGAAGTTGAGATTCTTCAGTCACTGCACCAGAGTTTGTCCCGCCAATGATGGCCTTGTCGTTAGTGCCATTAACCGTGATAGTAATTTGATGTGGTGTGCCGTCAGCAGAATGAACAGTAATGGTATCGGTAGCGGTTGTTCCTTTACCTAACGCTTGAACGGTTGGGTTGGTGTTATCTAAGTCGTAAGTCCATGTCCCCGAATTAGTGAGGTGTAAGGTGCCTAAAGTCCCAGCAATATCGGTATTGGAGAAGTGTGCTTGACCGGCATCAACATCAGTCACAGTCAGTGAGCCAGAGTTTTGAAGTTGAGATTCTTCGGTGACCGCGCCGGCACTTGTTCCGCTTATCACGGCTTTGTCATTGGTGCCATTAATTGTCACTTTGATCGTTGACGCTGTGCCATCAACAGACGACACCGTGAAGGTTTCTTCTACTTTATCGCCGACGTTTAATTGATTAAACGCACTGTTGGCGGTGAATACCCAGTGGCCAGTGGTATCAATGGTGAGATCACCGTTGGTGCCTGAGATAGAATCTGGTGTGAAGGTATTGTCTGGGTTATCAACATCGGTACTGGTGAGGGTGCCTGAGGTGGTTACCGCTTTGTCGGTTTCATCGATGGCGACGGTCGCACTGCTGACAGTAGCTGTGTCATTTGTACCATTTACTGTAATCGTAACTTGATGCGGCGTGCCATCAGCAGAATGAACGGTGATGGTGTCGGTAGCGGTTGCTCCTTTACCTAATGCTTGAACGTTAGGGTTTTTATTATCAAGAACGTACGTCCAAGCCCCCGAATCGGTTAGATGTAGCATACCAAACGAGCCTGCAATATCGGTACTTCCTGTGGATGAAGTAGCGAAGTGCGCTTCGCCAGTATCTACATCCGTTACCGCAAGTGTGCCCGAGGTCTGAAGTTGGGACTCTTCGGTTACCACGCCGGCACTGGTTCCGCTTATCACGGCTTTATCATTGGTGCCGTTAACGGTAATTGCAATTTGATGAGGAGTGCCGTCGGCGGAGTGGATGGTTATGATGTCTGTTGTCGCAGAGCCTTGACCAAGAGCCTGAACTTGTGGATTTTTATTATCTAGATCGTAGGTCCAATCGCCATTGTCTTTAAGGTGTAAAGTACCCAGTGTCCCCTTGAGGTCGGAATTAGAAAAATGCGCCTCTTTTGAGTCGATATCGGTGATGTTGAGTTGGCCTGAAACCGTTAGGTCTTTATCTTCAGTAACTTGGCTTGAGCCATTACTTGTCCCGATCGCGAAAAACGAACTTGGTGAATTTGCTGTACTACTCGTGATTACTGCATGGTCGTTGGTGCCATTGATCGTAACCATAACTTGATGCGCTGTACCATCAGCTGAGTGAACAGTGACGATGTCTGTCGCAGTTGAACCTTGGCCAAGTCTTTGAACTACTGGGTTATTGTTGTCTAAACTGTATGTCCACGCACCGTCTTTGGTGATGCTTAGCGTACCGAAATTACTAGTCACTTGTGAGGCTTGAAAGTGGTCTTCTCCAAGATCAGAGTCCGTTACCGAAAGCTGTCCTTGGACTTGTGTCGTTAAATCTTCTGTTACTACGCCAGCATCCACACCCGTAATTACGGCGTTGTCGTCGTTCCCGCCGATCGTCATATCGATCGTTTGAGGTGTGCCGTCTTTGGTGTGAATAGTGAAGCTTTCGTGCAATGAAGTGGCTGCGGTTAAAGCTTGAACATTAGAGAGCGAGTTATCAACTTGATATTGCCAATGTCCATCAGCATCGATAGTTAATGAACCATATTTACCTGAGATAACTTCCGGTGTAACCGAACTTTCATTTTGGTCAGGGTCTATGACATCGATTTTTCCGTTGGCATGTAACAAGCCTTGTGAATCAATATTGTGATCTTCTGTTACGACACCTGTTAAGTCTCCAGAAATACTTGGCGTGTCTTGCTTACCTGTTACTGGTATCTGGACAATGATGCTCGAGCCATTAGATAGATGTAACGCAAAATGGTCAGTACCTGGTTGGTGCTGATTTAACAGGATGTATTGAGGAGAATTTGGATTCAATACGAATGTGTATTGACCATTTGCATCAACATGAAGCTCTCCGTACGTACCTTTTATGACTTCTGGCATAAAGGTGACGGGTAAAGCGGGCGTCGTAGGCGCATTCGAATGAATCGGCTGACCGTTACTTCCTGAGGAGATAGTCGGCATCGATACCGAAGGAATGTAATGGACTTGCGGGTGAGAAAGCGTCGATAAATGATGAGAAGGAACCAAGTGAGAGCTCGAACCATGGGCGGCATGACTTGCACTTAAGGTGGAGTTTACGTCGCTGTCGCTCGTCTGAGCTTCTTGGAGAGCAACCGCTGATGAGTCCGCCTTGTTATGGTCACCGGTGACATCTTTTTCGGTCACGTTATTTGCGGTTACTTGATCTGCTGCGTCGCTGGAATTGTCTATACTTTCTGCAGCAGCGTGTTTAGCCAATGATGGCAAAATCATCATGAGTGACTGAAAAAGTGGGATATTCACTTTTAGATGTGAATGCAGTCTGCGCTTCTTTTTTTGTGTTGGTTTCTTTTGTTCTAGCTTGTTACTTTTCTTATTTTTGATTTCTGTATTTTTCTTGTTTGCTTCGACGTTTTTTTTGTTAGCCATTTTTATCATCCGTGAATCGTGGTTGCACTGTCTTAAGTAAAATACACAGATAGAGGTTTCGCTAGCTAATTGGATAATTTTTAAAGAAAAAACTGCAAAGTCGAAGAATTATCTCATTTTGATGAAAGAGAGGATGAATACTTTTTCAACGGTCAGGTAAATATCGGCACAATGGCATTGACCTTACCCTAAGGGGAACGTTTATAGTTGCGTTGTAAATTCAAAGGTAAACTATGACAAACACATTCCAAAAAACTTGGATTATTGTTTTCAGCATCATTGCGATGTTGATGTCTAGCTATGCCTCAAGCTCCTCAGCCTTGATGACTGAAGTAATGATGATGGAAATGGGGTCGAGCAAGTCGGCTTGTTACCACAGCGATACTTCGGTTAATGATTCAATGGCAGGGTGTCATGTGATGAGTGAAGAAGTACACGCTGAAGACTCTAACATGAGTGCCCATGCTTTGATGGCTCAATTCGATATGTCTTCAATGAGCGAAGACGGCAGTCCGATGATGGGTAACCATTGTTCGAGTGCCGATTGCTGTGCCTCAATGTGTTCTGCAAGTCCCTATCCAATCCAGGCTGTTCAAGCCGTTGATCAACTTTCCTTTTCATTAGCTCGTTTTCAATCGGTCACGATTGGCCAGAAAGTCGCACGCGCTCAATCTTTGCTACGCCCACCTTCCGCATAAATCTATATCTAAAAATACAGCTCTATCAGTTAGATAAACCTGATAAGCCATTCTTTTTTATGCGCTAATTAGCGCTAGATATGGACATTCACTGTGAATATGAAACCAACAACCTCTGTGTTTGTCATGAACACGAGCTTAGTGGTTGCTGCTGCCTTGCCCATAGCCTTGTTTTCAATTGCTACGCTCGCGGCTACCACGGCGTCAGCTTCAAATGCTCAATACATTTCAGCACATGATCAAGCAAGCTCGACGCAGCAACTCAATACACTGATTGAGATTGCTTTAAGCGAAGATGGAAATCGCAAACAGTACTTTGCTCAGTCTCAAGCGATGCGAGAAACGGGCATTGCCAGCTCGACCTTAATGGACCCAAAATTGAAAGTTGGATTTGGCGGTTTGCCTGTCGATAGCTTTCAATTTGACGAAGACCCGATGACCAATATATCGGTAGGGCTGATGCAGCAGTTTGAGCGTGGCGATACGCTTAACCTTCAACAGAAAAAGGCAGGCCAACAGGCAGATGCTTTAGCTTTGCAGGTGCAAGCAAGAGAATTGACGGTTGCGAATAGCATGACGCAGCTTTGGCTTGAGTTAGGTTATCAGCAAAAGGCTGAGTCGGTGATACGTCAAAATCGTCGTTTGTTGGTTGAGCTTGAAAACTATGTACAAACCAATTACTCGATTGGTAAAAGTGAAGCGCAAGATCTGCTTAATGCTCAGCTCCAAGTGAGCAAGCTTGATGAGAAACTTCAGGCAAACCAGCAGGTTCAGCGTCGTCTAATCTCTCAGCTTTCTGAATGGTTGGGTTCTGATTGGCTAGGCTCTCAGGTTCTTGATTCTCAGGGCACACTGAATGCAACTAACCAAATCGATTGGTCGTTGTTGGAAAGCAAATTAGCGACCAATATCGATTCATCCAAGCACTACCAGCTACTGACTGACCATCCTTTGGTTAAGATCTCCGATGTCAGTATTTCCTCCAATCAAACTCAGGTTGAGTTAGCAGAGCAAGCTTATACGCCACAGTTTGGGGTCGAAGTGATGTATGCACACCGTCAAGCCAACAACATGGCGGGTGAACCTGCTTCTGATCTGGTGAGTGCTTATCTGACAGTCGACATCCCGCTGTTTACAGGGAACCGACAAGATAAAAACTTATCGGCTGCTCAGTATCAAGTTGGTGCGGCTAAATCTCAAAAAGACACCTTACTTTCCCAAATGAACGCACAAGTGAACGCATTGCTGGTGGACAGATCAAATCTGATCCAGCGATTAGAGCGCTATCAAACGTCTTTGCTTCCTCAAACCGCAGCACGAATCAGTGCGGTTGAGAGGGGCTATCAAAACAATACCGCTCAGTTTAACGATGTCATTTTAGCAACGACCGATGAGTTGGCGCTTAAGTTAGAGCAACAACGTTTGATCACCGATCTCAACATCGTTAACAGCAAACTGGCGGCGTTAGTCAGTGGCTTTGAATACCAAGTAAACCAACCACAACTCAACTCAAGCGCAACTAAACACACAGCCAATCAATAAGGGAATAGACAATGAGTACAGTAAAAGTAGCAACAATCGCTTTATTGGTCGGTGGTGCATTGGGTTTTAGTGTGAATCACTTTGTCGTTGGGTCAGCACATAACATGTCAGCAATGGCAACGAGTACAGGCGCCGAAGTAAGTAAACAAACCAAGGATGAACCTCTGTATTGGGTTGCGCCGATGGACCCAAATTATCAGCGAGACAAGCCGGGTCAGTCACCTATGGGGATGGATTTAATCCCTGTTTACGCGGGTGACTCAAGTGGTGTTAAAGATGAGCCCGGTACCGTGTTCATTGATTCGTCGGTAGAAAATAATCTGGGTGTCAAAACAGCGAAAGTTAAGTTCGAAGCGCTATCACCGCGCATTGAAACGGTTGGCTACGTGGCATTTGATGAAAGTGCGCTATGGCAAACCAACGTGCGTGTTTCTGGTTGGGTGGAAAAACTCTCTATCAACGCTGTGGGTGAGAAGGTAAACAAAGGTGATGTGCTTTTCACACTCTATTCTCCAGAGCTTGTTAAAGCACAAGAAGAGTTGATCAGTGCTTATAAAACGGGTCGTCAAGGTTTGATCAAGGGCTCGACTGAACGCTTAATTACCTTGGGTGTTGATAAGACTCAAATCCGCGCTATTACGCGTAAAGGCAAAGCCTCACAAACCATTGAAGTCAAAGCGCCAGCCGATGGTGTCATCGCAAGCCTGAATATCCGAGAAGGTGGTTATCTTTCACCTGCACAAGCGGTGATCAGTGCTGGTCCATTAGGCGAAGTATGGGTTGATGCTGAGGTGTTTGAGCGTCAAGCGCACTGGATCTCGTCAGGCAGCAATGCGGTGATGACGCTAGATGCCATTCCTGGCAAAGAGTGGTTGGGTAATGTCGATTACGTGTACCCAATCCTTGACCCAAAAACTCGAACCTTACGCGTTCGTTTGAAGTTCTCCAATCCAAATGGCGAGCTTAAGCCAAATATGTTTGCCAATATTGCGCTGAAACCCATTAGTGATGAAGCGGTTCTTACTATCCCAAGATCTTCGGTTATTCACTCCGGTGGTATGACTCGAGTGGTGATGTCAGAAGGTTCTGGCAAGTATCGCTCTGCTCGTATTGAGGTTGGTCGTGAAGCTGGCGAAAAAATAGAGGTGCTTCAAGGGCTAGAGCAAGGTGAGAACATTGTCACTTCTGCGCACTTCATGTTGGATTCTGAATCGAGCCAATCTGCTGATCTGTCACGAATCAATGGTTTTGAAGAAGAAGCCGAAACCGTATGGGCAAACGGTGAAATTTCCGATGTTATGCAAGGCAGCCGTATGGTGACGATTAACCATCAGCCAGTTCCTGAATGGGATTGGCCGGGCATGGTGATGAACTTCACCTTTGCGGAAGGCTTAGACATGAGTGACGTGCAACGTGGTAAGGCAATTGACTTTGAGATGAGAAAGACAGAGTCAGGGCAGTACGAGGTTGTGGATTACAAGGTCAACAAACACAAAATCGCTGGCGAAGTTTGGGTAACGGGTGACATCACCATGTTGATGGCAGATTTTGGCATGATCACCGCAAAACATCAGCCTGTCCCTGAGTGGAATTGGAAAGCGGGTGAAATGAATTTCCAAGCCAGTGATGAGCTTGATTTATCTGAGTTTGCCGAGGGTCAAACCATTCGGTTTCTAGTGGCGAAGCAGGGTTCTGATTATGTACTCAAATCTCTCGAACCGACGAATAGCACGGGTGAGGGCGAACTATGATCAATGCAATCATTCGCTGGTCTATTAGCAACCGCTTCTTAGTGCTGGTTGCCACTGTAGCCATCGTATTTGGCGGCTTATACAGCGTAAAGAATACACCGGTCGATGCTATTCCTGATCTGTCTGATGTTCAGGTAATTATCAAAACCAGTTATCCGGGGCAAGCGCCACAAGTGGTTGAGGATCAGGTGACTTATCCATTGACCACCGCCATGTTAGCCGTACCGGGTGCTGAAACGGTTCGTGGTTACTCGTTCTTTGGTGATTCCTATGTCTATATCATCTTCAATGACGATACTGATATGTACTGGGCACTGGGCACGTTCACGAGTGTTGGAGTACCTAAGCCAAGTTGCACCTAACTTACCTTCGAGTGCTAAGCCAACACTAGGGCCAGATGCAACCGGTGTGGGCTGGGTTTACAGCTACGTGTTGCAAGATAAAACTGGTCAGCACGACTTAGCGGAACTTCGTAGTTTGCAAGATTGGTTCTTGAAGTATGAGTTGCAAACCGTAGAAGGCGTGTCTGAAGTGGCGACCGTTGGCGGCATGGTGAAGCAGTACCAAGTACAGATTGATCCTGCCAAGTTACGTGCTTATGACCTAACGCTTCAGCAAGTCAACAAGGCAATCCAAGATGGTAATCAAGAAACAGGGGCGTCTGTTGTTGAGATTGCCGAAGCCGAGCATATGGTTCGTACAACCGGTTACCTCACAAGCATTGAAGACATTCAATCTCTGCCGCTAAAAGTGACCGACAAAGGTACTCCGTTGCTATTAGGTGACATTGCTGACATTAATCTTGGCCCGCAAATGCGTCGCGGTATCTCTGAGCTCAACGGTGAGGGTGAAGCGGTTGGCGGCGTTATCGTGATGCGCTTTGGTGAAAATGCCAGTGAAGTGATCGACTCGGTGAAATCCAAGCTCGCTGAACTGCAAGCTGGCTTGCCTGATGGTGTCGAGATTGTCGCGACTTATGACCGCTCTACTTTGATTGATTCAGCCGTTGAAAACCTTTGGAAGAAGCTGGCTGAAGAGTTCATCGTGGTCGCCGTCGTGTGTGCGCTGTTCTTGTTCCATATCCGCTCATCACTGGTTATCGCACTAAGTCTGCCTGTTGGTATTTTAGGTGCATTCATTGTGATGCATTGGCAGGGTATTAACGCCAATATCATGTCTCTTGGCGGGATCGCGATTGCGATTGGCGCCATGGTGGATGGTGCCATCGTGATGATCGAGAACGTTCATAAACACATTGAACGGACTCCGCTCACTGACAAAAACCGTTGGCAGGTGATTGGTAAGGCAGCAGAAGAAGTCGGCGCACCACTGTTCTTCTCCCTGATTATCATTACCTTGAGTTTTGTGCCTGTGTTCGCGCTAGAAGGGCAAGAGGGCAAGATGTTCTCGCCACTTGCGTTTACCAAGACGTATGCGATGGCGGCAGCGGCGGGTTTGGCTATCACGCTGGTGCCTGTGCTAATGGGTTACTTCATTCGCGGTAACGTGCTACCTGAACACAAAAACCCAGTAAACCGCAGCCTAGTGGCGATGTACAAACCGCTTCTGAACCTCAGCCTAAAATATCCAAAGGTGATGATTGTTATCGCACTTGGCTTAATGGCGTCTGCTTATTACCCAACCAGTAAGCTTGGCAGCGAGTTCATCCCTCCTTTGGACGAAGGGGATTTGATGTACATGCCAACCACGTATCCGGGCATCTCAATAGGTAAGGCTCGTGAGTTGTTGCAACAAACCAACAAGCTCATCAAAACCATTCCAGAAGTCGAAACCACGTGGGGCAAAATTGGTCGAGCAGAGACGGCAACCGATCCTGCGCCACTGACCATGATTGAAACGGTTATTCAGCTTAAACCGCGAGAACAGTGGCGTGACGGTGTCACTACGGAGTCTCTGCGTAAAGAGTTTGATGATCTGATTCAATTCCCCGGTTTGACCAACGCTTGGGTCATGCCAATCAAAACACGTATCGACATGTTGGCGACGGGTATTAAAACGCCAATTGGTATCAAAATCGCAGGCCCAGATCTGAGCGTGATTGAGGATATTGGCTCTCAACTTGAACCCATCCTCAATAGCGTGAGTGGTACTGCTTCTGTCTACGCTGAGCGTGTTGCGGGTGGTCGTTATGTGACGATAGACATCAAGCGCCGCTCTGCTGCTCGTTACGGATTAAGCATCAAAGAGGTTCAGCAGGTTATTTCGACCGCAGTTGGCGGTATGAATGTCGGCGAAACGGTAGAAGGGCTAGAGCGTTATCCAATCAATGTCCGTTATCCGCAAAGCTATCGTGATTCTGTCGTTAAGTTGCAGAACCTGCCGTTAGTGACACCAAACGGAGCGCGAATTGCTTTGTCTGATGTTGCAGACATTCGCTATGAAGATGGACCGCCAATGATTAAGACGGAGAACGCGCGTCCTAATGGTTGGGTGTTCGTTGACATCGAAGGTCGCGACCTTGGTTCTTATGTGGCAGAGGCGCAAAAAATCGTTACAGATCAAATCGTCTTGCCTGCCGGATATTCACTGGCATGGTCTGGTCAATACGAATACATGGAGCGCGCCAAAGAACGTTTAAGTGTCGTTGTGCCAATTACCATCGCCATCATCATGTTATTGCTCTACCTCAGCTTCCGCCGTGTCGGTGAGGTGATGATGATTATGCTGACATTGCCACTCGCGATGGTTGGTGGCCTATGGCTGATGCATGTCCTCAATTACAACTTCTCGATTGCGGTGGGTGTGGGCTTTATCGCCCTTGCCGGGGTAGCTGTTGAGATAGGCGTCATTATGTTGGTCTACCTAAATCAAGCATGGCACTACAAAAAATTGGATGCGGAGCAGAACCAGCAAGCACTTCAGAGTGAAGACTTAACGGATGCGATTCGTGAGGGTGCAGGACTGCGTGTTCGCCCAGTGATGATGACAGTACTTACGGTGATTATTGGCCTCATTCCAATTATGTATGGCGAGGGTACGGGCTCTGAAGTGATGCAGCGAATTGCCGCGCCGATGATAGGCGGAATGGCGTCTGCACTGTTGCTTACCCTACTGGTGTTGCCTGCAATCTTTAAGCTCTGGAAACAGCGTGAGATTACGCATAACCAAAACGAGACAAACAAATAACTTATTGATTATTAGCCCTTACTTGCCAAAAAAGAGTGAGTAAGGGCGCACCACATGAACATGTGAAACTAACAAAAAAACAGAATTAAGCTAAGGAACGATCATGAAAAAGACACTTATTGCGATTGCACTGATGTTAACTACTGCAACGGCTTTTGCTGAAATGGACCATTCGAATATGGACCACTCAAATATGGATCACTCGATGATGAAGAGTGGAGAGATGAATCATTCAAAAATGGATCACAGCATGATGAAGGATGGAAAGATGGACCATTCGAAGATGATGAATATGGATGGAATGATGAATATGGAAGGCATGTCTGAAGTGGGTATGCCTGCGACAGGCGCAAAGCCGGATAAAGTGGTTCATGTCTTACTAAGTGATGATATGAAAATCACATTCAAAAATAAGGTCGATATTGAGCCGAACGACGTGGTGCAGTTTGTTGTGATGAACACGGGCAAGATTGACCACGAATTCTCGATTGGTTCTGCCTCAGAGCAGCTAGAGCACCGTGAAATGATGAAAAATATGGGTAATCACGCTCATGACTCGGGCAGCACAGTTACAGTTAAGCCGGGCAAAGCGAAGCAATTACTGTGGCATTTCCATGGTGATAATCAAGTCGAATTTGCCTGCAATATTCCAGGACACGCGGAAGCGGGAATGGCGAAGTCGATAACGCTATAAGGTGATACACAAGCCATATCTAGTTCAAAGGGATGAGTGCTAGGTATGGCTACCTTGTTTTAGTGCTATTTAGGTATTAGCTTTAAAAGACTATGGGAATAGGAGTTTAAGGATGAATAAGACAGTTCTAGTACTTGCAGTAACGTGTGCTTTAATAACGTGGTCGACCCACAGCATTGCTGCTAAACCTGAGTGGGCTGGTAAAGGTAAGCCCGATTTAGAAGAAGTGAAAACGCTCGCTGAGGCTAAAAAAGTTGAAGGCGAAATTGATGATCGTGAGAAGCAGCTTGATTCAATGATCGAAGAGAAAAATAAGAAAGCGAAAAAAAGTAAGAACAAAAAAGATAAGCAGAAACTAGATAAAGAACTCGACGATTTGGAAGACGAGAAAGAAGCCCTCGAAGAGAGTAAAGAGAAGCTCAAAGATAAGAAAGAAAAGCTTGAAGATGATATGGATAATGACGAAGAAAAGTCGGGATTAGAAAAGCAGAAAGACAAGAAAGCGGAACAAGAGCGTAAAGAAGAAGGAAAAGGGTCAGAGAAAGGCCAACAGCAGCGTGAAGAAAACAGCAAAAAGTGGTGGAACTTCTGGGAGTAATACGAGGGCGTTACATCACCAACTCATTTCAACCTATCAGCACAGCTTTGTGTGGCAGCTAAGTCATTGGTTAAACATTGTGACCAGTTAAAGATAAGTCTCAACCTGTTCAGGAATACATGAACTAACTTGTATTGGCTGAGGCTTATCTGTAGTTAGAATCACTGTAGCAAGATAGAAGTTTCAAGCAGGTGGTGTGCTTCGCCGCTCAGGTGCGGTAGCTCTGCCATGATCTTTTTAAACTTGTCGTCGATTGACTCTGCTTCATTCAGCGATCGAAAAGCCAGTACAGCCTGTTCAGGCTCGCTGTTCACATAACCTTTCAATGTATCTAGCTGAATTTTATTGGCATTTTCAACTTTTGCTAAAGCGACATTAATTGCTTCGATGTTAATTGTTAACTCATTGCTTTTAAACATTTTTTATTATTTATGGGTTGTTGCTAATGCGCGCACATTAACACAATGATTTTTGCAGATATTGACCAAGATTATTAAATTGGAACAATTTTGAAAATCGTTAAAAGCTAGACTGCAATATGTAATGGGAAAGGTTTAAGAAATTCGAAGCGATTTAAGGAGTTAATAGCGCTAGCTGCTTAATTAGCGTTGGTTGGTTAGACTTAACAAAATGGGTTTAAGCTATATGGATTAATGCTTATAGGTTTAACGAGCGGAGAAGTTTTTTGAATAGGGTATCGCTGGAAGAAAACACGTAACGAAACATAAAGAGGAATTGGAGCGTGCAGCGGGAATCGAACCCGCATCATCAGCTTGGAAGGCTGAGGTAATAGCCATTATACGATGCACGCACACTGTCTTAAGAGTAAGACTGAAGCATCAAGAAGACTGGAGCGTACAGCGGGAATCGAACCCGCATCATCAGCTTGGAAGGCTGAGGTAATAGCCATTATACGATGTACGCACATCGTCTTAACGAGTTTGATAATGCCACATCTAACTGAAAACGAAACCTTTTTCTTTCATTTTTATTCTAAGTGCTCGCATAACCACCACTCCGCTAGTTTTTCCATCATGTTCGGCGCTTTTAGAGTGAATAAAATGTGACTAAACTCTCGTTAAACGTAGGGCGAGAAACAACAAAGAACCCTCCACTCTTTCTAAGACCCATTCAGTTGGATTTATAAACCTATTTTAGTGGTGTTTTCTCATCATAAAATCAACATAAATACAGGCAATTTGACCGTTAACATAAACTGATTTCCATTCGTATTTTGATGCCCAATAATAACAATCTGGATGCATTGTTTTAACTTGCCAGTCTGCCAAAGTATTCATCAAGCGAATCCGAAGCGGGTGGAGTTATAGGCTCCTCTAAGCGTTCGAAGGAAAAAGTAACGAATTTAGTTGATAATTCATGCAAAACTCTCGTCATTACGTCTATCGTTTGGTACATTTGCCGCACATTTTGTCTCCCCAAAAATTCCCATGCCTTCTCAGTTCCGAATTAACAAAATTGTTGAAATTGGTGACACTCTTCATCGCAGTGGTTGTGCTCCTTACAAGCTAGAGAAATACACCCAATTCTATGCAAAAAAGCATGGTGTTGATGTGATGATCCAAGCAACGCCAACCGCGATTAATTATCAATTTCCAGACGATAACAACGCCGTTATTCTTAAACGTCTAAAGCCTGCTTCGATTAACTTGAGTTTGTTGGCCAATACCATCATTCGTATTAACCAACCGAGCAGTGAGCCTGTGCCAGAGCCTGTCGGTTACTCTAAACTTGTGACGGCACTGGCCAATATGGGTATTCCGCCAGCGTATCTGATGCTAATTGGCAGTACGTTAGAAGCCGTTGGCTTTTCTGCATTACTGGGTTTGATGGTTTGGGTATGCCAGCAAGTTCTTCATTCACGTCGCGCTATTGCGGTTGAATTCATCTCGGCACTATTAACGGGTATCTTCGTGGCATTTTTGGCAAGCACAGGGTTGCCGATCCCGGTGTGGGCGTTATGTATCGCTTCGATTGTCTTGTTTGTCCCCGGGTTATCCATAGCCAACGCACTAGAATGTTTGGCGTTTAATGATCTCGTCTCTGGTACCAGTTTGTTAGGGCAGAGCGCATTAACCCTGATAAAGCTGTTTGTCGGGATTATCATGGGTCTTAATATTGGTGAAGCGATATGGGGACAAGCGGTCTCCATTGACTATACGAATGCGGTTCCGACATGGATGCACATATCTGGTTTGGTGTTGATCTCGGTGTCGATTGGTGTGATGTTCAATGCGCGTCCTAAAGACATCTTACTTGGCTTGCCAGTGGCAGTTCTGGGTATGTGGGGGCCATTCTATCTTGGTTTTGATAGTGGCTGGGTTGTCGGTACTTGGGTTACGACGGTTCTTATTACTTTGTACGGGACTTGGATTGCCAAGAAGATGGAACTCACGGGCTCTATTTATATCGTGCAAGGGATCATCATCTTGGTTCCGGGTAGCCGAGTATTAGTGAGTGCTAGCCAGTCGGTGTTTGAACAATCGATTTTGCCTATTCCGAGTATTGGTTTATCGGCGTTATTCATGTTCTCTGCAATCGTGGCTGGGCAAATCACCGCTTACTCGATTTACTCACCAAAAGTCGAACGTTAAGCCGTTCTGCTTCTCAACTTTTTAAACAAACACAGCTTAGCGGCTGTGTTTGTTCGTTTTAGGTACTGATCTTTTTACGACAATTAGCTCTCCGTAAAACTTGTTAGATTTATGCTCGCTAAGCCTGACAAGAGTCATTAAAATGGAACAAATTCTATTTAAATGAAGTATTAACGTATGTCTCTACCTCCTTGCCCGCAATGCCAATCTGAATATGTCTACCCAGACCAAAACAACCTAATCTGCCCTGAGTGTGCCTATGAGTGGAACCCAGAAGAAGAGCGTTTAGAAAGAGAAGCCGCGCGTGTTAAGGACGTAAATGGCGTTGTATTGGAAAGTGGCGATAAAGTTACCTTCATTAAAGATCTAAAAATTAAAGGCAGTTCTTCTGTACTGAAAATCGGCACTAAAGCGGTAATCAGACGAATAAATGAAGGCAAAGATCATCAGTTAGATTGCAAGCTTGATGGTGGTGGTGAAATGCTCGTTACAGCGAAGTACGTTAAGAAGCAGTAACCATTGTTTCAAACAATTGTCGTAAATCTTCAATAAGTTTAAGTCGCTTCTCGGCATACTGATTCGCATATTGAACCGCAATAATTTCAGAGAATTAAGATGATCAGAGAATACCGTCCAGCCGATATTGAAACCGTTTTAGACATTTGGTTAACCGCCTCGATCAAGGCGCATGATTTTGTGGCTCCTGAGTTCTGGGAGTCGCAAGTTGGTAATATGCGCGACCTATATAATTCCTGCATCACAGACCTATGTGTACCAAGTCAATGGTGAGGTTCGTGGCTTCTATTCACTTTACGAAGAGATACTAGCGGCGATCTTTGTCAGTACAGAACATCAAGGCAGTGGTATTGGTAAGCAACTAATCCAACACGCGAAGCTTGAATGTCCGAACTTGTCTTTAAATGTATATAAAGAAAACCAAGCGACGATTGAGTTCTACTTGTCCCAAGGTTTTTCTATTGTGAGCGAACAATCTGATGAGCATACCGGACACCAAGAATACACCATGCACTTAGCTTAGACTTGATCGCTAAATCCGAAAGAGCAGTAACTAGGAATCGAAACTATATGGACATGGTCAAAGCTGATATTTCGCACTCAAGAGCCTTTCATCGCTATGTGAATGCTTGCTCTGAGGATGGGTTAGATATTTATACAGGTATTTCTGACAGTAGTGATGCGTATTTAAAAAGGCGAGTCGCTTATTCAAAAGGTGAGGAACTGCCAGAAGGTTGGACGCCTGCTTCTACTTATTTTTGTTTCGAGTCTGGACGTATTCTTGGAGTGATAAGAGTTCGTCATGGCACCAGTCCGTACATTCACGATGTCATAGGACATATCGGCTACGAGACTTTGCCACAAGCGAGAGGGCGGGGTATCGCAAGTCATATGTTGTCTTGGGTTCAACGGCACGTATTGTCCGAAAGCGCTATTATTACGTGTGAGAGGGGCAATATAGCTTCGCAAAAGGTGATTGAGAAGTGCGGTGGACAATTCCTGAATACCTTTTACTCGGAGCAAGATAAACACGAAGTCTTACGTTACCAACTAGAACCAAAATGAACATTAAAGCGTGGCATTTTTGGGTTTTATCGGGGTTACTATGTCCCGGTTTGAGCGAAAGTGAAGCCATAGCCAATTATTGTTGGAGGTATTTTGAAGTATTCGACAAGGCCCGCTCAGTCATCAGATTACGAATTTCTGTTCGAGCTTAAGAAGGCCGCTGAATTTGAGCCGATCAAAGCTGTATTTGGTTGGGATGAGCAAGTTCAACGAGATATACATGCCGAAGAGTGGGCTGAAGAACGGCCCGAGATCATTGAATATCACGGCAAAGCGATTGGTAGTGTTTTGCTGCAAGATAAAGGCGACCACTTCTATTTTTGCCGATTTTTCTTGCTGCCTGAGTATCATGGAAAGGGAATTGGTAGCCAAGTACTGAAAGATTTCTTAACTAAAGCTGATTGCTTAACCAAGGCTGATAGCCTCAATAAGCCTGTCGAACTATGCTATTTACAAGGCAATCGAGTTGGAGGTTTGTATCTGAGGTTTGGATTTGAAATTACTTCGCAGAATGACCAGTTTGTTTATATGTGGCGGTCACCTGGCCAACATAGCAGATGTTAGATATAGCCTTTTAAAGTTATAGAGCAAATAGTTTTATATCAATGTAACTAAGTCTTAATCGCTATGTCTTGTGGCGGCACACCGAAGGTTTTCTTAAAAGCATTGGTGAAATTAGAAGGGTGCTGATAACCCGCTTCATAGGCCAACACCTATCATTTAAGGTGTTTAGATCGCACAGTGTAGCGAGTCTTAC
>NZ_JBFSTC010000078.1:0-27286 GCF_041466605.1 Vibrio sp. 10N.247.310.17
CTCGTATCTCGTATCTCGTATCTCGTATCTCGTATCTCGTATCTCGTATCTCGTAGAAGCATAAAAAAGCCCCAACACGAATGTCGAGGCTCAAAGTATCTTTATCTATGTTGTAACTGGACGTCCCTAGCTCACTGCTCTTCGTTGTTTTCAGCAAACTTAGATGGCGACATGCCAAAGTGATGTTTAAACCTTTGACTGAAATAGGAAGGGTCATTGAAACCAGAATCAAACGCGACGTCTGAAATCCTCTCTCCCGCAAGTAACCGCTCGCACGCATGCTCTAAACGCACTTCATTCAAATGCTCTTTAAAGGTCTTGTTATAAGCCGATTTAAAACGTCTCTGTAAACTTCTCTCTGACATGAACAAGTACTTAGCAGCATTTGCCGTACTGAACTCTGCATCGGCGTAGTTTTCACTTACAAGCTGTGACACTCTGTTTTTCCACTCTTGCTCAGCACTTAACCTTTGTTGCTCCGTCGCTGAAACTGTAAGTTTAATGGTCTCAATCTGTTCAATTGTGCTAGCTTCCAAATTATCTAACACTTGATATTCAATCGGCCACGAAAGCTGCACCTTATTTTGAGAGTCCGAGACAAAAGCATTCAGTTCACCACCGCTCTCGTTCATCAATAATGGCAACTTTTCGATGTTTAGGTCGGTCGACTTTCCAGTATTGTCATTAATGCTTGAAGTCAATTTTGGGAAAGGCATTCCATGGTCTCGAATCGTCACAACAAGGTGCTCTTTAACCTCTTCAACCAATACCACCATACTCTGTGACTTAAAATTTCTCTTAATGATGCTAGCGACTAGACTGTTGAAAATAATATCAAGATTAAAATACAGCAAGGATACATGTCGTTGTTTAGTTTCAACTTTAATATCCAGTTCAATACCGGCTTTGGCTAAATCGTCCTGCCAAGCTTTGAGTACAGCTTCTAAGATTAAAATTATATCGTAACAAACCTTTCCCTTCCCTTGTGGCGTGTTACTCAACTGAGCCAAGCCATTTTTCAATGTCAATATTGGCGACTTACCTTGTTCATCATTCCAATTTGGGATCATAGCTGCGATATGATTAACTTCAGAAGAGAGTTCATTAGCAGTATGTGTGACAAGAGCACTCTTAACTGACAACTGTTTTTTAAGCTGTTGATTAGTCGTTAGTAGTATTCGGCTTTGATGCCTCAGTTGATCTGTCTTTAATGCAACTTGCGCCTTTAAGTGCCTGTTGGCGAAAGTGACGTAACGCGATCGCCAAAAAACCAAAGCAGTCACTACACAGATAAGTAATACAAGAGAGCTTGCTGCTGCCCAATTACTCAGATACCAAGGTTCCGCAATAGAAAAGCTTTGGTTCGTTGACGTAAAGCGATAATGGGAGTTCTTAACGGGTTTCACTTCCAACGTATAGTCCCCAGGAAGAAGGTGATCGAGTGTTAGTAACCCCCCTTCAAACTCACTCCAAGGTTCATTGTCGCTTAGTCGATACTCCATTGCAGGTGTGTATGTCGCTGGTAAAATTCCAATCTTAAAACCGATTGATGAGCCATAAGGAATTTCATCTAAATCAGCTGTCTTGCCACCAAGTGATACTATCTGATGGTCGACACTTATCTTGCTCAGCAATGCACGGCTATGAGGTGTTGTTGATACCAATAGCTCATTAGCTAATGCACTCACCACGCCATATCTTGAGCCGAAGATAAGCCTAGTAGACTGGCTACCTTCGCTGTAAAATAGAGCACACGCACCTGCAGCCAATTCATTGGTGATCAAGCCAAATGGTGAGCCGATATGTTTATGCAGTTGCCCATCCAATCCGTAATAGCTAATACCTTTCGAAGAGCCTAACCACATCCCATTATCATCGCTAATTAAACATTTAGGACTGATATTTTCCTCAACAAGAGTGACCTCTTGAATAATAGAACTGTTATTAGGGATTCGATACACACCATAGCTACTCGCAAACCACTGGGATCCATCTTTTGCTTTTTCAATATCGACCACTTTACCAAGCCGCTCGCTTGAACGACTAAAGCTAATTCTCTCATCAAGAAAAGAGTAGAATCCGTGATCAGTACCAACATAAATACGACCTTGTAAACCTATATTGAGAGCGGTAATCTTTGCTGGCAAAAATTTATCAACTAACCAGTCGGTGCCATAACTGGTCAACTTATTGGTTTCGATAGATAACGAATAAAGGTTTTGTCCCGAGGTCATCCAAAGCATGTTATCCGCTTCAAGTGCAAAGTTTTCAACGGGTACACCTTCAATCGCCCTTGGTAGATCGACCTTTTCAGCCTCTAACGTATCAGTGTTGAAACTAATAATACCTTCTGCAGTCGCCAACCAAATTGAAGAACCAAAGATCTCAAAGTCCTGTACTGGGTTAGAGTAAACACGAACGGGGTTATCTTCACTTAGAGAATCAACCAAATAGAGACCTTTGGAAGAAGCAACCCAAGACAGTTGATCGCGAACAAGCTGTACTTTGTTTATCACCACACTACTCGAGTGCATCCCCATTCCCGTTAATGGCGTTCTTGAGAATGTCCTGCTGAACAGTGAAAAGTATCGAATTCCGTTATTGGTCGCGACCCACATTCCACCAGCATGGTCGTTAATTAACGAATATATCTTTTCACCCGGTAACGAAAAGTCTTGATTATCGGCTTGTTCAAATCGTGTAATTTGCCCCGTAATAAAGTTGTAGCTGATAAGACCATGCTCAGTCCCAATCCAGTATTGATCGGTTGTTTCAGCGAGAGAAAGAACATGCGAACCACGCACCCACCTTTCTTTCTTAGGATTTGCAAGATCTATAATCACTGCACCATTCAATGTGCCAATGACTAACTCACGTCTTGCCATCGAAAAATACAGCGTCTCTATATGATTTTTTTCTGATGCACCGATATGAGCAAATTCTTGGCTATCAGAAAGGTACACTCCGGAACTGGTCGCAAGCACCCATTTTGACAATACCCGCTCAGCATCGTTAATCGTAATATCGCTGCTATTGTTGTACCGATACAATTTTAGAAGCGAGTAAGTGCTAAATTCTAAAGATTGAGTATTGTACGTATAGAAATTACTGCCATCTGTAACCCAAATATAATCACCGGAAGCACCGATATTCGCGATCTCAGCCCCCGGGCTTAGACTAAATGCAAGTGCATTGCCGATTCCTGGGCTATGTCGGTACACCTCATTATCAAAGAAAGTCCAAAACTCATCGTTAAGAAACGCGACTTTCTCTGAAGAAAATTGCAAAAGGCTACCTTTTCGAGGGAATAGGGTTCTGCCATCATAAAAAAGTATTTTTCCATGCACATCATGAACCCAGAGTCCGCCACCTTCACCTAAGTACAGATTTTTTGCCGCAAGGAAGTTCCCTTGTGCTTGAACGGGCAAAGGGTAGAAAACGGAGGGTGATGTATTTACCGCAAGAACGCTAAATGAAATGCTCATTAAGATGAACATTTTGAAAATAATTCGATACAACTTTTAATCCTGAACAGCAACAACACATGAAATATTGGTTCTCACAACGCTTGTTGCTGACTAACCAAAAAGTGAGTTTTTTTGTGCTTATTATTATCTTTCTATTTTAGCTGAAATTGACAAAGGAGAAAGGAGGTTTGATATTTGTTGGAAGGTTTTATCTTAGCGGTCACGAAAATGCCGCAAAAAGCGGCATGATTCATCAATTAACGAGAACAAAGTGTCGTAAAGAATACTCGATATTGATTACATTCCACTCAAGCAACTTGTGTAACTATCTGTAAGCTGCTGAAGAAAATCAAAATAGCTTCCACTCTTCACTTCAACCTGCGAACCGACAGGATCAAGTTGTCCTTGTTTAGCGTTACTTCCACGAGTCACCGATTCAATCACCGCTGGTGTAAATTGAGGCTCTGAAAATACGCATTGAACATTTTCACGCACCAAAGTCTTCTTGATAGCTATCAGACTTTTTGCGCCAGGTTTACGCTCAGGGCTAACCGTAAAGTGACCTAGATTATTCAACTTAAATTCTTGTTCGAAGTAGCCATACGCGTCATGGAATACGTAGTAGCCTTTGTCTTTCACTGGCGCGAGTTGTTCATGAATCGCCTGCTGTTGCTCTTTCAAAGCAATCAAGAATGAATCTAGATTCTCTTGATACGCCATGGCGTTATCAGAGTCTGACTCAATTAGCTTAGCTGAGATATACTTTGCCGCGACCTCGACTTGACCGATACCCAACCAAAAATGCGGGTCATGGCTACCATGGTTGTGCCCTTCATGAGCATCGTGGTCTTCATGTCCAAACTCTCTCAAGTTAATCCCCGGAATCTCACTGATCTTGATAACGTTTTCTTTAGAACCAATCACCTTGGTCAAAAAAGCTTCTAGGTCAGGGCCAAACCAGATCACCATATCGGCACTATGAACTTTTTTGACATCCGATGGCTTAAGCGCATAATCGTGCGGCGAAGCATTGCTGTTCATCAACACATCCGGTTCACTAACGCCCTGCGTTAATTCTGTCACAATCATTTGAATTGGTTTGAAGCTTGTTAGAATAGTATTGGCACTTGCAACACTTGGCGCTAAAAGCAAAGTAGCAAGTATAAAAGATGAACGTGACATAATTCCTCGTTAATAGAAAAGTAGCTTAGGCTTGAGGTAAATGTTACATTATAACATTAGCGAATTGCAAATGAGTTCTATTCATGGATAATTTAATCCAACTAGATTCTGTGAGCGTCGAATTTGACGGTCGAAAAGTTCTAGATAACATCTCTCTAAATTTAGAGCGCGGCAGAATCACCACCCTGATTGGGCCAAACGGTGCAGGAAAGTCGACATTAGTAAAAGTGGTATTAGGTTTACAGACCAAATTTTCAGGCACAATAACAAAAGCTAAAAAACTGAAAATTGGCTATGTACCACAAAAATTAAAGCTCAATGATTCACTACCGCTCAATGTAGAACGTTTTCTAAAGCTCACTGGTAAGTTCAGTCAGCAAGAGATCCTTGAAGCATTGAAGCTCGTTGGTGCTGAACATCTACAAAAGAGTAACATGCACCAACTATCTGGCGGTGAAAACCAACGTGTGCTAATTGCTCGTTCATTGCTAAGAAGACCCGATCTACTGGTTCTTGATGAACCCGCACAAGGTGTTGATGTACAAGGCCAAATAGACCTGTACGACCTGATCGATACCATTCGCCACCGTTTTGGTTGCGCCGTATTTATGGTTTCACACGATCTGCATTTAGTGATGGCAAAAACAGACGATGTTATCTGTTTGCATCACCATATCTGCTGTTCAGGCGCACCTGCAGACATCAAACACCACCCCTCTTATATCGCACTTTTTGGCACCGCGACCCAAGAGACCTTAGCCTTTTATCACCACCAACACGAACATCACCATCATGATCTCGCAGGACAGCCTGTCGAAGGCGACGTGCATGAATGTTCAAACCATAAACACGGACACCACTAATGCTTGAGTTTCTTCTTCCCTCTATTTTAGCTGGCTTGGGCATTGCTCTAATCGCGGGGCCACTAGGTTCATTCGTGGTGTGGCGCAAGATGGCTTACTTTGGTGACACGCTTGCTCACGCTTCTTTGATGGGCTTAGCACTTGGCTTTCTGTTCAACATTAACTTGTATTTCGCGCTGCTGATTTGTTGTTTGATGCTGGCTGTGTTGCTAGTGACTTTACAAAAACAAAAGCTGGTCGCGACCGATACCCTACTCGGTATTTTGGCGCACAGCGCTCTGTCTTTGGGTCTTGTCGCCGTGAGTTTCTTAGATAACGTTCGTGTTGACCTAATGAGCTACCTATTTGGTGACTTGCTTGCAGTATCTCCGACAGATTTGGTATTCATCTATGCGGGTGCTGCCGTGATTGGAGTGGTACTTGCTATTTTTTGGCGACCACTATTGTCGACGACCGTTAACGAAGATCTCGCAGCGGTTGATGGCATCAACATTGATTTAATGCGTCTTATTTTGATGCTATTGGTTGGGATCGTGATTGCGGTAGGTATGAAATTTGTTGGTGCGTTAATCATGACCTCACTACTTATCATTCCGGCAGCAACGGCAAGAAAGTTCGCCAATACCCCCGAACAAATGGCATTCCTTGCATCGGTAATTGGTTCTATCGCTGTGTTCGGAGGATTGAGCTTGTCTTGGTTCTATGACACACCAGCTGGCCCGTCTGTTGTGATTAGTGCTGCGGCAATGTTTATGCTGTCTCAAATGGTTAGAAGCCGAGCTTAGCACTTATCAGTACGATCTCGTATCTCGTATCTCGTATCTCGTATCTCGTATCTCGTATCATTGAAAACATACAAAAAAGGCTTGGTCAGTGACCAAGCCTTTTTAATATCATTCAGTTAACTTCTATCTCGTTAGGTAAAAGCCAGCTGATTACCAACCCGTGATTTCACGTAGGCCTTTACCGATGTCAGCAAGAGACTTAACAGTCTTAACGCCTGCTGCTTCTAGTGCTGCGAATTTATCTTCAGCAGTACCTTTACCGCCAGAGATGATTGCGCCAGCGTGGCCCATACGTTTACCCGGAGGAGCAGTAACACCAGCGATGTAAGATACAACTGGCTTGGTTACGTTTGCTTTGATGAACTCAGCTGCTTCTTCTTCCGCAGTACCACCGATCTCACCAATCATTACGATTGCTTCAGTCTCTGGGTCTTCTTGGAAAAGTTTTAGGATATCAATGAAGTTTGAACCTGGAATAGGGTCACCACCGATACCAACACATGTAGACTGACCAAAGCCTTCATCTGTTGTTTGCTTAACTGCTTCGTACGTCAAAGTTCCTGAACGAGATACGATACCTACTTTACCCTTCTTGTGGATATGGCCAGGCATGATACCAATCTTACACTCGTCTGGAGTGATAAGACCTGGACAGTTAGGACCGATCATGCGAACGCCAGTTTCTTCTAGCTTCACTTTAACGTCGATCATGTCTGTAGTAGGGATACCTTCAGTGATCGTTACGATCAGTTCGATACCTGCATCAATCGCTTCTAGGATTGCATCTTTACAGAAAGGTGCTGGTACGTAGATAACTGTTGCTGTTGCGCCAGTCGCTTCTACTGCTTCACGTACTGTGTTGAATACTGGAAGGCCTAGGTGAGTTTGACCACCTTTACCAGGTGAAACACCACCAACCATTTGCGTACCGTATGCGATAGCTTGGTCTGAGTGGAATGTACCTTGACCGCCAGTGAAACCCTGACAGATTACTTTAGTGTCTTTGTTAATTAATACAGACATTATTTAGCCTCCGCAGCAGCAACAACTTTCTGAGCAGCATCTGTTAGAGATACAGCAGCAATGATATCAACATCAGAATTAGCAAGTACTTCACGACCTAGGTCTGCGTTTGTACCTTCTAGACGAACAACTACAGGAACTGTTACGCCAACTTCTTTAACTGCACCAATAATACCTTCAGCGATCATGTCACAACGAACGATGCCACCGAAAATGTTTACGAGTACTGCTTTAACATTGTCATCAGAAAGGATGATCTTGAATGCTTCAGCTACACGCTCTTTTGTCGCGCCGCCGCCTACATCAAGGAAGTTTGCTGGCTTGCCGCCGTGTAGGTTTACGATATCCATCGTACCCATCGCAAGGCCTGCACCGTTAACCATACAGCCAACGTTGCCATCAAGTGCTACGTAGTTCAGTTCCCACTGAGCTGCGTGTGCTTCACGCTCGTCTTCTTGTGAAGGATCGTGCATTTCACGAAGCTTTGGCTGACGGTACATTGCGTTTGAGTCAATGTTGATCTTGCCGTCTAGACAAAGCAGGTTGCCTTCGCCAGTGATTACAAGCGGGTTGATTTCTAGTAGAGCTAGGTCGTACTGAGAGAACATTTGGCCAAGACCCATGAAGATCTTAACGAACTGTTTAATTTGATCGCCAACTAGACCAAGTTTGAACGCAAGTTCACGGCCTTGGTAAGCTTGAGGGCCCACTAGAGGATCGATCGCTGATTGGTGAATCAACTCTGGAGTTTCTTCAGCGATTTTCTCAATGTCCACGCCGCCTTCAGTTGACGCCATGAATACAATTTTGCGCGTTGCACGGTCAACAACAGCACCTAGGTAAAGTTCGTTAGCAATGTTCGATGCTTCTTCAACTAGGATCTTTGTTACAGGTTGACCATTAGCGTCTGTTTGGTAAGTCACTAGGTTTTTACCTAGCCACTTTTGTGCAAACTCTTTAACGCCTTCTTTGGTGTCATGTAGCTCTACGCCGCCCGCTTTACCGCGACCACCAGCGTGTACTTGACACTTAACGACTTTCTTGGCTGTACTGATACGACCTGCAGCTTCGAAAGCTTCTTGTGCAGTATCACATGCGAAACCTTCTGGTACAGGCAAACCGAATTCTGCAAACAGCTGTTTGGCTTGGTATTCATGCAAATTCATTTTGATATTCCGTTTATTTTCCCTTAAGGGATTATTATTTCCATAACGACACAGTTTCCTGTGGTACGTCTGTAGGGTCTTCTCAAATCAACTGCTGTCCATTTTCTAATGGCTTTACAGTTCAATTGAAGGCCAGACGTTGAGCAGCCTAGCCTTTGAAACTTTTTACGTCTAGCTAACCGGGTTAACTAGACGTTTTAGAGATACTAAACGTCTAATAGCAGACGTGCAGGATCTTCTAGGAGCTCTTTGATGGTCACTAGGAATCCAACTGATTCTCGGCCGTCGATTAGACGGTGATCGTAAGAAAGCGCTAGGTACATCATTGGTAAGATCTCAACCTTACCATCAACAGCCATTGGACGATCTTGGATTTTGTGCATACCCAAAATTGCCGCTTGAGGCGGGTTGATGATTGGCGTAGACATTAGAGAGCCAAATACACCACCGTTCGTGATAGTAAAGTTACCGCCCATCAACTCATCAACAGTTAGCTTGCCGTCACGGCCTTTGATTGCTAGCTCTTTGATGCCTTTTTCAATGTCAGCGAAACCTAGTGTGTCACAGTCTTTCAGTACTGGAGTTACTAGACCACGTGGCGTTGATACTGCCATGCTGATGTCGAAGTAGTTGTGGTAAACGATATCTGTACCATCGATAGAAGCGTTGACTTCTGGGAAACGCTTCAGTGCTTCTGTTACTGCTTTCACGTAGAAAGACATGAAACCAAGACGCGTATCGTGACGCTTCTCGAATTGGTCTTTGTACTGCTTACGAAGATCCATGATTGGCTTCATGTTCACTTCGTTGAAAGTAGTCAGCATCGCTGTGCTGTTCTTCGCTTCTAGAAGACGGTTTGCAACTGTCTTACGTAGGCGAGTCATAGGCACGCGTTTTTGGCTGCGAGCCGCTGCTGGCGCTTCAACTGCTGGTGCAGATGCTGCTGCCGGAGCCGCTTTCGCTGCTGCTAGGTGTGCGTCAATGTCTTCACGAGTAATACGACCACCAACACCAGTGCCTTTAACGTCAGCTGGTTGTAGGTTGTGCTCTGCAAGAAGACGACGAACAGCAGGGCTTAGTGCATCGTTGCTTTCTTCTGTTAGCGCCGCTTTGTGGCGTTTGTCAGGAGAAGCTTCTGTATCTTCAGTGGTGTCTTTCGTTGGTTCACCAGCGACAGCACCAGGCTTAATTTTAGCCAGAAGCTGCTTAGAAAGTACCGTAGCACCCTCTTCTTCGATGATAGCTTCCAGAACACCCGCTTCAGGAGCCGGTACTTCTAGAACTACTTTATCTGTTTCGATGTCTACAATGACTTCATCACGTGCAACGGCTTCGCCTGGTTTTTTGTGCCAAGTCGCTACTGTTGCGTCAGCCACAGATTCAGGTAAATCTGGAACCAGAATTTCAATTGTCATGTCTGTATTTTCCTTTTACTTCTAGTTCTTAAGTAGGGTCAAAGCGTCGTCTACTAACGCTTTTTGTTGTTTCAAGTGCACCGACATATAGCCAACAGCTGGTGACGCTGATGCAGGACGACCTGCGTATTGAATATCAGCACCTACTGGGATAGCAGCTCGGAAATTATGTTGGCTACTGTACCAAGCACCTTGGTTTTGTGGCTCTTCTTGACACCAAACGTAATCGACTACATTTGTGTATTGTGCGATTGCAGCTCTCACGTCCTCATAAGGGAACGGGTAAAGTTGCTCAATACGTACAATAGCGACATCGTCTTGCTCGTTCTTACGTCTTTGGTCAAGCAGGTCAAAGTAAACCTTACCTGAACAGAACACGACGCGTTTTACGTTCTCAGGAGCCAGATCATCAATTTCTGCGATAGCTGGTTGGAACGTGCCTTCTGCCAAATCTTCAAGAGAAGATGTGCACAAAGGGTGACGAAGCAATGACTTAGGTGACATTACAATCAGTGGACGACGCATTGGTCGAACAACCTGACGGCGAATCATGTGATAAACCTGAGCTGGCGTTGAAGGAACAACAACCTGCATGTTTTGTTCAGCACACAACTGAAGGTAACGCTCAAGACGCGCAGAAGAGTGCTCAGGGCCTTGGCCTTCATAACCGTGAGGAAGCAACATAGTTAGACCACATAGACGTGCCCACTTTTGCTCACCTGATGAAATGAATTGGTCGATAACAACTTGTGCACCGTTTGCAAAATCACCAAATTGAGCTTCCCAAAGGGTGAGACCGCTTGGCTCTGCTGTCGCATAACCATACTCAAATGCCAGTACCGCTTCTTCAGATAACACAGAGTCAAACACTTGGAAGGGCCCTTGTTTATCATGAATGTTCGCAAGAGGAACATACGTGCTTGCATCTGATTGATTGTGCAGTACTGAGTGACGGTGGAAGAACGTACCACGACCTGAATCTTGGCCAGAGATACGAATACGCTTACCGTCGTCAACAAGTGTTGCGTAAGCCAGAGTTTCAGCCATACCCCAATCGACTTGTTTCTCACCATTCACCATGGCAGTTCGATCGTTGTACAGTTTATTTACTCGGCTTTGTAGCTTGTGGCTGTCTGGGTATTGGCAAAGTTTAGTACCAAGCTCTTTCAGGCGCTCGATATCAATCTTATTGTCCCACTCGATGTTCCAGTCGTGACCTAGGTAAGGAGACCAGTCCACAGAGTGAAGTGCCATTGGGCGCCACTCTTTAACCACAACTTCACCGTGATCAAGTGCATCACGATATTCGTTAACTAGCTGAGTTGCTGTATCAATACCAAACTCTCCACGCTCCATTAGCACGTCAGCGTAAAGCTTACGTGGTGTTGGATGCTTCTTGATTTTTTGATACATCAAAGGCTGTGTTGCATTCGGCTCATCGGCTTCGTTGTGACCGTGGCGACGGTAACAAACCAAATCAATAACAACATCACGCTTGAAGGTATTACGGTAATCCAATGCAAGACGCGCTACGAACGCAACCGCTTCTGGATCATCAGAATTAACGTGGAAAATCGGAGCCTGAACCATCTTAGCGATATCTGTACAGTACATCGTAGAACGTGTATCGCGAGGGTTGGACGTTGTAAAACCAACTTGGTTGTTTACAACGATACGAACCGTACCACCGACACAGAAACCACGCGCTTGAGACATGTTAAACGTCTCTTGCACTACACCCTGACCAGCGATAGCTGAATCACCGTGGATAGTAATTGGAAGTACACGGCTGCCATCTTTATCGTCTAGACGATCTTGTCGAGCACGTACTGAACCGATAACTACCGGGTTTACGATTTCTAAGTGAGATGGGTTAAATGCAAGTGCTAAGTGAACGTTACCGCCTGGGGTTGCGAAATCCGCAGAGAAACCTTGGTGGTATTTCACATCACCAGTACCCCATGAATCATCGCTGTGCTTGCCCGCAAATTCGTCAAACAGGTCTTGTGGCTTTTTACCAAGCACATTGACCAGCATGTTTAGACGACCACGGTGAGCCATACCAACAACAACTTCACGCATGCCTTGTCCACCGGCATGACGAATGATTTCTTTCGTCATTGGGATAAGAGCATCACCACCTTCCAAAGAGAAGCGTTTTGCACCAGGGAATTTCGCACCAAGATAGCGCTCAAGACCTTCAGCAGCCGTTAGCTCCTCTAGGAAAGCTTGCTTTTCTTCTTTATTGAAAGACGGTTGACCAGATACAGACTCTAAACGTTGTTGGATCCAACGCTTTTGTTCTGTATTAGTCATGTGCATGTATTCAGCACCAATCGAACCACAATAAGTTTGCTTTAGAGATTTGTAGAGATCTTTAAGCACCATCGTCTCTTGGCCAATGGCGTAAGAGCCGACGTTAAACGTCTCGTTGAGGTCTTCTTCGGTAAGAGTGTGGAAAGAAGGGTCCAGTTCAGCGACTGTATCTCTTTCCCATAAACCTAGGGGGTCTAGATTTGCTGATTGATGCCCTCGGAATCGATAGGCATTAATAAGTTGCAGAACCTTTACTTGTTTCGCATCGACATCTGGATCACTAACTTGGACACTGTAATGCTTTGTTTCTTGAGCGAGTCGACGGAAGTATTCACGAACACGAGAGTGTGGTTGTTCCACCGCTTCTGAAGCTTGCACAGGCAGTTCTTCAAAAACGCTTCTCCATTCGTCACTTACCGAATCGGGGTCACTAAGATACAGTTCATAGAGTTCTTCTACGTACGTTGCATTGGCGCCAGCCAAGTGTGAAGACTCGAGCCATGCCTTCATCACGCCGTTGTGCATATTTTCCCTTAACCAGTAGTTTTCACGTTTGCTGCGGTCTATGCCGAGCTATTAAAAGGCCGCCCCAAAACTTCTAGGGCGGCAATTTTTATATAACTTAAACCGAACGATTCACAAGCATGGTCTTGATGTGACCAATCGCTTTCGTCGGATTTAATCCCTTAGGACAAACACTTACACAATTCATTATGCCATGGCAACGAAAAACGCTAAATGCATCATCAAGATCGGACAGACGTTCGTCTGTCGCCGTATCTCGGCTATCTATAAGCCAACGGTATGCTGCAAGTAGGCCAGCTGGTCCGATGAACTTATCTGGATTCCACCAGAATGATGGGCATGAAGTCGTACAACATGCACACATAATACATTCATACAAACCATCTAAATGAGCTCGCTCATCAGGGCTTTGTAGGTTTTCACGAGCCGGTGGCACATTGCCATCAGACACTAAGAACGGCTTAACTTTTTCGTAGTTATCGTAGAACTGAGTCATGTCTACGATTAAATCACGCACGACAGGCAAACCTGGAAGTGGGCGAATTACGATTTTATCTTGGCCAGAAAGTGCAGACAGAGGCGTGATACACGCCAATCCGTTTTTACCATTCATGTTCAAACCATCAGAACCACATACACCTTCACGGCATGAGCGACGGAATGAAATCGTTGGATCTTGCTCTTTCAAAAGAATAAGCGCGTCCAAAAGCATCATGTCAGAACCTTCTTCCACCTCTAGGGTGTACTCTTTCATGTAAGGTTTCTGGTCCACGTCTGGGTTGTAACGGTATAAAGAGAAATTCAGTTTCATGGTCATATCTCCTTAGTACGTACGTGCTTTCGGCGGGAATGCTTCACGATGGATAGGTTCCATGTTCACGCCACGCTTAGTCATACTTTCTGATTCAGGGTTGTACAGTGAATGGCATAGCCATTGCTCATCATCACGATCTGGGAAGTCAAAACGAGCATGAGCTCCACGACTCTCTGTACGGAAGTTTGCTGCAACCGCGGTTGCGAATGCCGTTTCCATCAAGTTTTCAAGCTCTAAACACTCAATACGTTGCGTGTTGAACTCTGTCGACTTATCTGAAAGGTGTGCATTCTTAAGACGCTCACGAATCACTTTAAGCTCTTCTAAGCCATCAGCCATCGCTTTACCTTCACGGAATACAGAGAAGTTGTTCTGCATACATTGCTGAAGGTCTTTACGAATTACCGCAGGATCTTCACCGTCAGTACTGTTTTCCCAACGATTGTAGCGCTCTAGTGAACGTTCAATGTCGGCTTCAGTTGCAGGTTTTGCTTCAGCTTGTTTGTTCAAAGTCTCACCAAGGTGAAGACCTGTCGCACGACCGAACACAACCAAATCAAGTAGCGAGTTGCCACCTAGACGGTTTGCACCGTGTACGGATACTGACGCGATTTCGCCACAAGCGAATAGACCTTGAATTTCAACGTCTGTACCGTCTTCAGTTTGTTTGATTGCTTGACCAGAAACCTGTGTAGGAACACCGCCCATCATGTAGTGACATGTCGGGATTACTGGGATTGGCTCTTTCACTGGATCAACGTGAGCAAAGGTACGAGAAAGTTCACATACACCAGGAAGACGAGATTCAAGTGTCTCTTTACCTAGGTGATCAAGCTTAAGCTTGATGTGTGGACCCCAAGGGCCATCGCAACCGCGACCTTCACGAATTTCAACCATCATTGAACGAGCAACAACATCACGACCCGCTAAGTCTTTAGCGTTTGGTGCATAACGTTCCATGAAGCGTTCACCGTCTTTATTGAGAAGGTAACCACCTTCACCACGACAACCTTCCGTTACCAATACACCTGCACCAGCGATACCCGTTGGGTGGAACTGCCACATTTCGATGTCTTGCATAGGAACGCCAGCACGAATCGCCATACCAACACCGTCACCAGTATTAATGTGTGCATTGGTTGTTGATGCGTAAATACGACCAGCACCACCAGTAGCAAGGATTGTTGCCTTCGCTTTGAAGTAGCAAACCTCACCCGTCTCCATACAAAGCGCGGTAGTACCTAAGATTGCACCATCTTCGTTTTTAACAAGATCCAGTGCATACCACTCAGAGAAAACCGTCGTTTTGTGTTTAATGTTTTGTTGGTAAAGCGTGTGTAACAGTGCGTGACCAGTACGGTCGGCTGCCGCTGCGGTACGAGCCGCTTGCTCACCACCAAAATTCTTAGATTGGCCACCAAACGGACGTTGGTAAATACTGCCGTTATCAAAACGAGAAAATGGAAGACCCATTTTTTCTAGTTCGATAACCGACTCAGGACCATTTTTACACATGTATTCGATAGCATCTTGGTCGCCGATGTAATCGGAACCTTTTACCGTATCGTACATGTGTTGTTCCCAGTGATCTTCATGCGCATTACCAAGAGCAACGGTGATACCACCTTGCGCAGATACAGTATGAGAACGAGTTGGGAAAACTTTAGAAAGCAACGCACAAGATAGGCCTTGCTCAGAAATTTGTAGCGCGGCGCGCATACCAGCACCACCAGCGCCAATTACTACAGCATCAAACTCACGAACAGGAATAGTCACTTACGCACCCCACAAAATAAACAGACCAGAGAAGAAATATCCTAGAAGAACCGCAACAACACCGACTTGAAGACCAACGCGCAATTTTGCACATTTGATGTAGTCAGTTAGTACTTGCCACAAGCCGATCCACGCGTGAACCAAAATTGAAGTAAGCGCTAACATGGTGAAGACTTTAGTGAAAGTACCACCAAAGAATTGCGTCCAAGATGCGTAAGAAATATCACCTGAGAAAGCACAGAAGCTCACTAGGTAGATAGTGTAAAGCGTCATAATGATGGCTGTTGCACGAATCAATAGATAATCATGCACACCATTACGACCAAAAGTAGAAACGTTGTTTACCATACTAAGATCCCCGCTAGTAGAGACAATACCGCTGTTGCTGCGAATGCAACCTTCGCGCTCTTAGCGCCAGATTCCAGCTCTTCAAAGTGACCAAGGTCCATAAGAAGGTGACGAATACCACCAGCAATGTGGTAAGCCAAAGCGGTTAAAATGCCCCACAGAATAAACTTCACGAAGAAACCGTCGACAATGTCGCTAGCTTCCATAAAGCCTACAGGGGAAGAGAGGGAAATGGATAGTAACCAAAGCAGAATTCCGATCGCAACAAAAGTAATCACCCCAGACACACGGTGTAGGATGGAAGCTATTGCTGTGATAGGAAAGTGGATGGTCTGTAAATCTAAATTAACAGGTCTTGTCTTTCTTTCTTTCACGGGCTCGCTCACTCAGCTCCATTGAGCATGATGGTCATTAAATAACCTTATGTATTGTTATGGACAAAATTTGATTGCAAACCCTCAAAATTTAACATTAACTTAACAAATAACGTAAGTTGAGCCTTAGATAATTGTAAAATAATTGTTAACAGCTAGGTTTCCGAAGACACCTCACATTTCTTCTTAGCCTTGCATTTATAAGGTTTTAACCAAACTTTTCAGCGCCACTATACGGCTGGCAACATTCTAATACAATTGATGCAACAAATAATGCTACACAGCACAGACTTTTAACGAATTTAATGTAAAAAACACTAACAAGTGCACACAAAGCTGCAGAAAAATTGACTTTCTGACGTAAGACCAGTAAAAAAATGGCACATAAACATCCTGGACGGATTAATAATAACAAAGGAGATTGTTATGGCGGATAAGAAAGCTACCCTTCATATTGAAGGTCAAGCGCCGATCGAATTGCCGATTACAGAAGGTGTACTTGGTACTCCAGTCATCGACGTTCGTACACTGGGTTCTAATGGTTTTTTCACTTTTGATCCTGGTTTTCTTGCCACTGCATCTTGTGAATCGCAAATCACTTATATTGACGGTGGAAAAGGTATCCTTCTACACCGTGGTTATCCAATTGATCAACTGGCCAATAACGCTGATTACTTAGAAGTTTGTTACATTCTTTTATACGGCGAAGCTCCTTCTCGAGCTCAATACGAAGAGTTCAAGACGACTGTCACGCGTCACACCATGGTTCATGAGCAAATTGCTAGTTTCTTCCACGGCTTCCGCCGTGATGCTCACCCAATGGCTGTTATGTGTGGTGTGGTAGGTGCGCTTGCTGCGTTCTATCATGATTCATTAGATGTTAATAACGACACACACCGTGAAATTGCGGCATACCGCCTAATTTCAAAAATGCCAACACTGGCTGCAATGTGTTACAAATATTCTATCGGTCAACCGTTTATCTACCCACGCAATGACCTAGGCTACGCAGAAAACTTCCTGCACATGATGTATGCAAATCCATGTGAAGAATATGAAGTAAACCCTGTTGTTGCTCGCGCAATGGACAAAATCTTTACGTTACACGCAGATCACGAACAAAATGCTTCAACGTCAACGGTTCGTTTAGCTGGTTCTTCGGGCGCAAACCCATTTGCTTGTATTGCTGCTGGTATCGCTTCTTTGTGGGGTCCGGCTCACGGCGGTGCTAACGAAGCTTGTCTAATGATGCTTGAAGAGATCGGTAGCGTAGACAACATTGAAGAGTACGTAGCAAAAGCAAAAGACAAAGATGACCCATTCCGTTTAATGGGCTTCGGTCACCGTGTTTACAAGAACTACGATCCACGTGCAACGGTAATGCGCGAAGCGTGCCACGAAGTACTTAAAGAACTGAACATTCAAGATCCACTACTTGACGTAGCAATGGAACTTGAGCGCATCGCTCTCTCTGATGAGTACTTTGTATCGAAGAAACTATACCCGAACGTAGATTTTTACTCTGGTATCATTCTGAAAGCGATCGGCATTCCGGTATCAATGTTCACAGTAATCTTCGCGATGTCTCGTACTATCGGTTGGATTGCACACTGGAACGAAATGCACAGCGATCCGACGAACCGCATCGGTCGTCCTCGTCAGTTGTACACTGGTGAAGAACAGCGTGATTTCCAAGCTCTACACGAGCGCGAATAGTAAAGTTTCGACTTTTCTAATCGATTAAAATCAAAAAGGGTTGATGTATTAACATCAACCCTTTTCTTTTATATGCTCTCAACTCCGTCATCCTCAAGAGTGAGGGACGAGCGAGTTGGGGATCTCACTAATTGTATCGACAAGCTTTTAGAGATTCCCTACTCCTTCCTTCGTCAGTCTAGGGAATGACGAATTACTTGAGATCTCTCGAAATGAAATCCATTAGAGCTCTAACTAGCCAGTCTCATCGACGGGTACAAATTTATAGTGACTCGTATCCTACATCCCATATTTTCTTTTTATACCGGGTTGTCGATATCGATAAACTCAACAGCTAAGCCATGCTCTTTCGCTAGCCACTCACCTAATGCCTTCACACCATAACGTTCTGTTGCGTGGTGGCCTGCGGCAAAGTAATGAATGTCTTGTTCACGTGCTGAGTAAGTTGTGCGCTCTGAAATTTCACCAGAGATAAATGCATCAATACCTTGAGAAGCCGCTAACTCAATGTAATCTTGACCACCACCGGTGCACCAACCGACAGTCGTAATCATTTTGTCTTGGTTCTCTGGAGCAATGTGTAATGGCTTGCGGTTCAAAGCTTGGCCAATCTTTTCTGCGAACTCTGAACCGGTCATTGGCGCACTCAACTTGCCAAACATCGCAACAGATTGTGGGTGCCCTTCCAAACCGCCTTCGACTTCTATCTCAAGTAACTCCGCCAGTTTCGCGTTATTACCAAGCTCAGGGTGGATATCAAGCGGCAAGTGATAACCTAAAAGGTTGATGTCATTTTTAATCAAGGTACGAATGCGCTTGCCCTTCATGCCACGAATCGCTTCTGACTCGCCTTTCCAGAAAAAGCCGTGATGGACTAACAAAGCGTCTGCGTTCAGTTCTACCGCTTTATCAATCAAGGCTTGAGAAGCTGTCACACCAGTAACGATTCGCTTCACTTCTGTTGCACCTTCAACTTGAAGACCATTAGGACAGTAATCTTTAATCTGCTGTGGCTGCAGTTTTTCGTTAAGTAGCTTTTCTAATTGTAAGTTATTCATTTTTCTTTCCAGCTTACCTTTATAATAACGTCGTTATATCAATTTACGGGTAGAATGTCGAAAGCCCCAGGGTTATGTTTATAAAGAGCTAGTTTATGAGGAAGAGATGACAGCACTGCAATGTTTTTACCAATGGGTCATCGACTCACCGCCATTACTAGAAATCAAGCCACCGATTTCCGATCTTGGTGCATTCTTTAGCCCCCATGCCATCGACTCATCACATACTTATGATGGTAATCCTAGATTAGGTTTCCTCTACCAGCATCTATGCGAACAAGTCATCGTTGCCTCACCGAATTACTCGATAAAGCACGACGAGATTCAGATCAATGTGGAAGGTAGAACTCTCGGTGCAATCGACTTTATTCTTGAAGAAGAGAGCAGCCAAAAACTGCAACATTGGGAAGTGGCGATTAAGTTTTACCTGCTCCATGAACAAACATGGTTTGGGCCAAACTCTCATGATCAATTGGATAAGAAGCTCGATCGTATGTTGAGCCACCAGCTGGGTATGTCGTCTTCAACGGCCTTTGTTGAGCAATATCCAGAGATTGATGTCGACTCAAAGCATCTCCTCATGCAGGGTCGCCTATATACCAACCCATTCTTGGAGCAAAACGTACCGACTGAATGTTTGAGTTACGACATTAATCCAAGCCAAGTAAACGGTTTTTGGTGCTATCAAAACCAAGCTCATTTAATTACGGAAGTGCTCTACCCTCTCACCAAAGAGCAATGGGCAGCGGGCACTGATGATTTCACCTGCGAGCCTATCACCGAGTTTGGTGATCGCTTCGTTCATGGGCAAACCAAATCAGGACAGTTTTGGTTTGTGATGCCACAAAGCTGGCCACACGGCTAATCCATTCAGCCATTGAGTTGATTTAGTATTAGCCACTTACTCACAGACAAATAAAAAGGGCTGATGCTTTCACATCAACCCTTTCACTATTTACCTTGTAACTCTACTAATCTGTATTCGATTATAGGCCAGCGGCTGCAAATACTTGATTAACAATCTCTTGAGCTTCTGCTTCGATTGCTTTTAGGTGCTCTTCGCCTTTAAAGCTTTCACAGTAGATCTTATAGATGTCTTCAGTACCTGATGGACGAGCGGCAAACCAACCGTTCTCAGTCGTCACTTTTAGGCCGCCAATCGCAGCGCCATTACCTGGAGCATGCGTTAGGCGTGCAGTAATTGCATCACCAGCAAGCGTCTCAGCTGAAACCATCTCTGGAGATAGCTTCTTAAGCACGTCTTTTTGTACGCCGTTAGCTACTGCTTGAATACGGTTGTACTTAGATTCGCCATGTTTAGCGGCAAGTTCTTCGTAGTATTCTTGTGGGTTCTTGCCCGTTACTGCTGTGATCTCGGCCGCAAGTAGGCAAAGAATTAGGCCATCTTTATCTGTTGACCAAGGCGTTCCGTCTTTACGTAAGAAAGATGCACCCGCACTCTCTTCACCACCGAAACCAAACTGACCGTTATATAGGCCATCAACGAACCATTTGAATCCCACTGGCACTTCGCAAAGCTCGCGACCTAAGTCAGCAACAACGCGGTCAATCAGAGCACTTGATACCAGTGTTTTACCCACTGCAACGTCTTTACCCCAACCTTCACGGTTGCGGTATAGGTAATCAATACACACTGCTAGGAAGTGGTTGGGATTCATCAAGCCTTTTGGCGTAACAATACCGTGGCGATCGTAGTCAGGGTCGTTACCAAATGCTAGTTGATAGTCGTCTTTAAGAGCCAGTAAACCTGCCATTGCGTATGGAGAAGAACAGTCCATACGAACCACACCATCTTTGTCTAGAGACATAAATTGGAACGAAGGATCAACAGCTTCACTGACCAGAGTCAGGTCTAGGTTGTACGCTTTGCCAATTTGACGCCAGTAATCAATACCGCTACCACCCAGTGGATCAACACCAATCTTGATGTTTGCTTTCTGGATTGCTTCCATATCAACAACGTTAACCAAGTCAGCAACGTAAGGAGCAACTAAATCAACTTCTTTCACTAGCTCAGACTGTTTAGCCTGTGCGATAGGAGTGCGCTTAACGCCTTGCATTTGCTCAGCAATGATCACATTCGCACGATCTTCAATCGCTTGAGTCAGTTCAGCTTCAGCAGGGCCACCGTGTGTCGGATTGTATTTAATACCCCCGTCTTGAGGTGGGTTATGCGAAGGCGTGATAACAATGCCGTCTGCTTTTTTGTCATTCACTAGATTGTGCGTAAGAATCGCGTGCGAGATACCTGGAGTTGGAGTAAAGCCATTGTTTTCTTGAACGATAACTTCAACGCCGTTTGCAACTAGCACTTCAATAACCGTAGAAAAAGCAGGCTCAGATAGAGCGTGAGTATCTTTGCCTAAGAAAAGTGGTCCTGTTGTACCTTGATCGGCACGAACCTCAGCAACCGCTTGTGCGATCGCTAGAATGTGGTTTTCATTAAATGTTGATTTGTCTGCTGTACCGCGGTGACCTGAAGTACCGAACAGTACTTTATGATCTGGGTTAGTAGCATCCGGTTGCTGTAAGAAATAGTTTGCAACTAAAGCCGGGATATTATGAAGATCTTCCTGCAGAGCTTTCTGCCCGGCACGAGGGTGCATAGCCATTATCGACATCCTTATATAAAATTTAAAAACAAAAAAACCTCATAATATCTTCTTAGCCATGGATATTATGAGGTTTAAATCAGATTTCGTTAAATTGAACCTGTTACTTTTTCTATCAATTCTGCTTGGAAATTCATGCGGCTCATAAGCTGTTCAACCATCTGTCTTTTTCGGCTTGTATTGTTATTCGTAATAACCCAAAAAGGACTTTGTGGAATAGCTTTAGGCTTAGTTGTGTTGCCGTTTGCTAACAACGTCGCTTCGTTGTCTGCAAAGTAAACACGCTTACGGCCTTTTACTTGAGTTGCTTCTGAAAAGCTTAAAGGGTCGATTTTATGCAGTGTTGATAACACAAGCATGAAACGATCAATGGCTTTCTTTAGTGATGCAAACTCATCTGATATTAGTAGTGAGCGCATTTCTTTAACGCCATCGAACTTCTCTGGAGTAAAGCCTACCTCTTTGCTAACAACGATACCTTTTGGCTCAACGATCTCTTCGATCGGAACCGTGCCTTGGTTATCAACCAGTAACAAGCGGCGCAGAATATCTGAAGCGCTTTCGCCAATACGTTCTGTCTGACCCGCAATAAAACGGTATAGGTCCTCATCAACCTCAATTGTTTTCATTCGCTTTTCACAATCTCAATGTTTAAACTCTGAGGGATTATAGCGAGATCCGCGCGGATACTCTACGTCAAACCCACCATGAATAAGATAAAAATGTCAGTACAGCTCAACTATAAAATTGAAGGTGAGGGTCACACCATTGTTTTGATCCATGGATTATTCGGAAATTTGGACAACCTTGGCTTGCTCGCTAGGGATCTAAAAGCCGATCATCAGGTACTTAGCATCGATCTACGTAACCACGGTCAATCTTTCCATAATGACACTCATAATTATCAAGCTATGGCACAAGATGTGGCTCAACTGCTGAATGTTCTTGAGCTAGAAGATGTCACTGTGATTGGTCACTCGATGGGTGGCAAGGTAGCGATGGCACTGACACAACATCTGACGCTGCGTAAATTGATTGTCTTAGATATGGCACCAGTCGCGTACACCCAAAGTCGTCACGACAACGTATTCGCAGGCCTACAAGCTGTGATAGAAGAAAAACCGACATCACGCTCAGAGGCGCTTAAGGTCCTCGAAAAACATATCGAAATTGATGGGGTTCGCCAGTTTTTAACGAAATCTTTGTTCAAATCAGAACAAGGCATCATGGAATGGCGTTTCAATGTTGCCTCGCTATTAAACAACTACCCACAGATTATTGGTTGGGAACCGATTGACAAAACCTCGGTCAAAACCTTGCTAATCAAGGGTGGTGACTCAGATTACCTGACGGCTGAACATCAAACCGCCGTTCAACAGCAGTTTTCCAACGCAAAGGCACATGTTATCGCCAATACTGGACATTGGCTACACGCGGAAAAGCCCGCTGAAGTGCTCCGTGCAATAAGAAAATTCATCACTTAGATAGGTTGATTAGTCGATATAAATGAGAGCTGTGTAATCACAGCAGATTAACTTTATCTCACAACAGTGATATAGTGCGCCCAAGCAAATTTGGTATATAAGGTTCCCATGCTTTACGACTACATGAACATCATTGAATCTGTTGGTTTAGATCTTCTGTTTGCCGCGATTTTCTTTCTAATCGGAATGGCAATTAAAGACGTTCTAAAGCAGGGAAATGTTCCTGCATTTGGTCGTCGTATCGTATGGTTAGTACTTTTCCTTGGCTGCGCAGGCTTTATCGCAAAAGGGATAATCCAACTAAGCTGGGAAGGAACTGGAATCTAACGATTTCCTCCGAACTTTATTACACCGACAACAGACAAAATGAAAGGTAATGATTCTATGGCAAGTGTAGGTCTCTTCTTTGGTAGCGATACAGGTAACACTGAAGCTGTTGCTAAGATGATTCAAAAGCAATTGGGCAAGCAGCTCGTTCAAGTTCAAGACATTGCAAAAAGCAGCAAAGAAGATATCGATAACTTCGATCTGCTGCTGCTTGGTATCCCTACGTGGTACTACGGCGAAGCACAATGTGATTGGGATGACTTTTTCCCTGAGCTAGAAGCTATTGATTTCTCAACTAAGCTTGTTGCTATTTTTGGTTGTGGCGACCAAGAAGATTACGCAGAATACTTCTGCGATGCTATGGGTACTATCCGTGATATCGTTGAAGCAAAAGGCGGTACTATCCTAGGTCACACGTCAACTGAAGGCTACGAATTCGAAGCATCGAAAGGTTTAGTTGAAGGCGATGACAGCCAGTTCGTTGGTCTATGTATCGATGAAGACCGTCAACCTGAGCTGACTGATGAGCGTGTATCTAACTGGGTTAAACAAATCCACGAAGAGATGTGCCTAGCAGAGCTTGAAGACTAATTCATTAGCGGTTGTTAATTGTTACAATTAATGACCGTTATGTAGATATGAAAAAACCTCCTTATAGGAGGTTTTTTTCTATTCAATATTTATCAATCAACACTCAGCTTCTAATGCTTCGTCATCCTCTCTAAATTGTGGCTTCTTTCTCACATAGAGAGTTCGCTGAATTTCCGAAACCACACTTCCCTGCTTATCTTTAACGTGGATGATAAATTCGGGGAAACACTTCTCACCAAGTTGTGTCTGACGATAGATATCCTCAAGTTGCCCTTGGCTTATCTCAAAGTCTGCATACAAGTCGGATTGACCAGGCTTGATAAAGTTAATACTCGCCTCTTTATCCCAAACATAATATCGCTCACCTAAAATCCCCATTAACATTAACGAGTAAACGGGATCGGTAAGAGAAAAGATACTGCCGCCATATTGAGTCCGATTAGCGTTCTTATTCCACCACCGCAACTTGAGCACAGTCTTAACAACCCTAAAGTCAGCGCTAATGTGGGCTATTCGAATTCCCGAGCCCCAAAAGGGAGGCCAAATATTGAGTGCAAATTTTACAATATTAGGTTTATATATTTTTGCGAGTTGCTTATTCATAACAACAATCCATGTTCATATCAAAAAACACCGTCACCTGGCTGGTCGTACCTCCACTATAAGTGAGATACTTCCAATTTACAAAACAGATTGTGATGTCAGTGAGTAACCCTTTGAAGTTCGTGGTTTATTGTTATGCCTGACTAAACTATAATGGTATTAATATTGAATTCTGTTAATTGCTGCAGATCATCAACAGGAAAGTATATGTCAGACAATAATCAAGCGCTAAAAGATGCTGGTCTTAAAGTGACCCTCCCACGGCTCAAAATTTTAGAAGTATTACAACAACCAGACTGCCAACATATTAGTGCTGAAGATTTATATAAAAAGCTGATCGACTTAGGTGAAGAGATTGGTCTTGCGACCGTTTATCGCGTACTAAACCAATTCGATGATGCAGGCATTGTAACTCGTCACCACTTTGAAGGTGGTAAGTCTGTATTCGAACTTTCAACACAGCATCACCACGATCACCTAGTATGTTTAGACTGCGGTGAAGTTATCGAGTTCTCTGATGATCTTATCGAAGAAAGACAAAAAGAAATCGCTCAACGCTACAATGTACAGCTAACTAACCACAGTTTGTATCTGTATGGTAAAAGCATCACTGGGGATTGCAAAGGCAACCCAGACGCACATAAAGCGAAGAAGTAACACAGAACGCTGGCTTAGGCCGGCGTTTTTTATTTGGGCTGATATTGTATTAAGAATCACAGTAGCTTGGCCCACAATTTGGTTATTTCCCAGACACAAAAAAACCGGCTCTAAGCCGGTTTTTTATTAAGCGTCTCTTGAGAAACTAAGCTCCGAGAAACAGAGCTTGGAAAAATAGAGTAGAGAAAAACAAAGCCATTAAGCCTCAGTTTTACCCCAAGTGTCACGTAGACCAACCGTGCGGTTGAATACTAGCGCGTCTGCTTTAGAGTCTTTCGAATCTACACAGAAATAACCTGTACGTTCAAACTGATACGCTTGCTCTGCCACACCTTCTGCTAGGCTAGGTTCAACAAAACCGTTTAGCGTAACAAGTGATTCAGGGTTTAGCGTTGCAGCGAAATCATCTGCAGCAGCAGGGTTTGGCACTGTGAATAGACGATCGTATAAACGAATCTCAGCAGGCAACGCTTTATCAGCAGATACCCAGTGAATAACGCCTTTCACTTTACGCCCATCTGCAGGGTTCTTACCCAATGTTTCATTGTCGTAAGAACAGAAGATAGTCGTAATGTTGCCTTCTGCATCTTTTTCGATACGTTCAGCTTTGATCACGTAAGCACCACGTAGACGAACTTCTTTACCTAGAACCAAACGCTTGTACTTTTTGTTTGCTTCTTCACGGAAGTCATCACGCTCAATCCAAACTTCTCGTGTAAATGGTACTTCACGAGTACCCATTTCTGGCTTGTTCGGGTGGTTTGCTACCGTTAATGTTTCTACTGTATCAGCGTCGTAGTTTTCAATCACGACCTTAATCGGATCAAGAACAGCCATTGCACGAGGTGCATTTTCGTTCAGGTCATCACGGATACAAGATTCAAGTGAACCGAACTCAATCATGTTCTCTTGCTTAGTCACACCAATACGTTTACAGAATTCACGAATCGAGCTTGAAGTGAAGCCACGACGACGCAAACCAGAAATAGTTGGCATACGTGGATCGTCCCAACCTTGAACTAGGTTTTCAACCACAAGTTGGTTCAGCTTACGCTTCGACATTACCGTGTATTCAAGATTCAGACGACTAAACTCGTACTGACGAGGTTGGCAATCAATCGTGATGTTGTCTAGAACCCAGTCATACAAACGACGGTTATCTTGGAATTCAAGCGTACAGATAGAGTGCGTAATACCCTCTAGCGCATCAGAGATACAGTGAGTGAAGTCGTACATTGGGTAAATGCACCACTTGTCTGCAGTCTGATGGTGGTGAGCAAAACGAACACGGTAGATAACAGGATCGCGCATAACCATGAATGAAGAGCTCATGTCGATCTTAGCACGTAGACACGCTTTACCTTCTTCAAAGCCACCGTCACGCATTTTTTCGAACAACGCTAAGTTCTCTTCAGGGCTGCGATCACGGTATGGGCTCGCTTTACCTGGCTCTTTTAGCGTGCCACGGTACTCACGGATTTGATCAGGACTTAGCTCGTCAACGTACGCTAAGCCTTTATTAATTAATTCCACAGCATAAGCGTAAAGCGTATCGAAGTAGTTTGATGAGTAACAAATATCACCAGACCATTCAAAGCCTAACCAGCTTACATCATTCTTAATTGACTCAACGTATTCAACGTCTTCTTTTTCAGGGTTTGTATCATCGAAACGAAGATTACATTGTCCCTGGTAGTCCTGAGCAATACCAAAGTTCAAGCAAATAGATTTAGCGTGACCAATGTGCAGGTAGCCATTTGGCTCCGGCGGGAAACGAGTATGCACGCTACTGTGTGTACCATCCGCTAAATCTTTATCGATAATTTGGCGAATGAAATTCGATGGACGAGCCTCAGCTTCACTCATCTATAGCACCTCTATGTATTTAGTATTGTCAGAGAAAGTTATCTTTTGTACCAATGAAAATGGTCGCTTACAGCGCCTGTCAAAGATAGAAAGATCATTGTTGCTAATCATCCACAATTCTTCGCCTTTGCACAATAAGAACCGTCCGTTAATTGCGATTATTTCTGCTATTCGATGAAGAATAGAACGAACCGGGTTCATTGACCTTAAACAGTAGGCACAAAAAAGCCTCCCGTTTGGGATAACACTGATCATTTAAGCATTTTCCTGATCAGTTGAACGATCCTACAGATGGTT
>NZ_JBFSTC010000079.1:0-23303 GCF_041466605.1 Vibrio sp. 10N.247.310.17
CACAACGGTATGCTAAGAACAAAAATGCCGTTCACTCTTAAGTGAACGGCATTAGGCCTAGTGCCGCTTTTTTTGATCTTTAAAATGAATGTATTAGATCCTAGCTGTCATATTCAATCGGTGTTTTGCGGGTTATACTTTGTGCTATCAGTCACTTTATAGCCAATTTATGAAACAAGAATACGCACGTTTAGTTACGCTCGCCGCTTGGGCTGCCACCATCATTGCCTCCATATTATTGGTTGTGAAGGTTGCAGCGTGGTGGGTGACAGGCTCAGTCAGTTTATTAGCTTCTGTCGTTGACTCACTGTTGGATATCGCCGCTTCTGTCGTTAACCTTGTGGTGGTTCGTTACTCTCTGCAGCCAGCTGATAAAGAACATACCTTTGGTCATGGCAAGGCCGAATCTCTTGCTGCATTAGCACAAGCGATGTTTATTTCTGGTTCAGCTTGTTTCCTTATTCTTAACGGTATTGAGCGTTTCTTCCGACCGCATGAGCTGAACTCTCCTGAAATTGGTATTTATGTCAGCTTGTTCGCAATGGTCATGACCTTCGGTTTGGTTCGATTCCAAAAGCATGTTGTGAGCAAAACGGGTAGCCAAGCCATTGCGGCTGACTCACTGCATTATCAATCTGACCTCTATATGAATGCGGCGATTATGCTGGCGCTAGCACTGAGCTGGTTTGGTATCGGTCAAGCAGACTCGGTATTCGCGATTGGTATCGGCATCTACATTCTTTACAGTGCTTACCAAATGGCGATGGAAGCGGTGCAATCTCTACTTGATCACAAGCTACCCGATGAAGAGCTCAAGCAAATTAAAGAGGCATCGTTGAGTGTGGAAGGGGTACTGGGTGTACATCAACTAAGAACGCGCCGTTCTGGGCCTGTTCGTTTCATTCAATTGCATTTAGAACTCGAAGATAATATCCCACTGATTGAAGCACACCGCATTTCTGACGAAGTAGAGGAAAAGCTTATTTCAGTGTTCCCTGATGCTGATGTATTAATTCATCAAGATCCATATTCGGTCGTATTTGGCCCAGAGAAGCAGCAGAAATTTCACTCATGGTAATGCGTCTAAAAATTAGGCAGTAAATGGCAAGTGAATGGCTTTTGAACTAAAGTGAGTAAAAATTGCTAACTCAAAGGTGATTCAAAAATCACCTTAGTAACAATTAATGTTGATTCTGATGTGAATCAACAAAGTTATTGAGTAAAACTGTAATACTCTTACAGAAGTAGAAATGTTACATAATTTTACGTGATTTAAGTGCTATTCCTGTTGAGGAAATGTAACATAACGTACAAATATAGATTTAAAATCTTGTTGATATACAATCAGCAAGAACAAGAATTGAATAATAGATTCCCAAAAATCGAGGGTGAGCATGATTAAGAAGATCGGTGTTTTGACCAGTGGTGGTGACGCTCCAGGCATGAACGCAGCAGTTCGCGGTGTAGTTCGTACTGCGCTATCAGTTGGCATTGAAGTTTACGGCATTTACGACGGCTACCAAGGCCTTGTGGAAGACCGTATCGAAAAGCTTGACCGTTCAAGCGTATCTGACGTGATCAACCGTGGTGGTACTTTCTTAGGTTCTGCACGTTTCCCTGAGTTCAAAGACGTGGCTGTTCGTGAGAAAGGCATCGAGAACCTTAAGAAGCACGGTATCGAAGCACTTGTTGTTATCGGTGGTGACGGTTCTTACATGGGTGCTAAGAAACTGACTGAGATGGGTTACCCATGTATCGGTCTTCCTGGCACAATCGATAATGATATCGCGGGTACTGATTACACTATCGGTTACCTAACTGCGCTTAACACTGTTATCGATTCAATCGACCGTCTACGTGATACGTCTTCTTCTCACCAACGTATTTCTATTGTTGAAATCATGGGCCGTCACTGTGGTGACCTTACGCTTATGTCAGCAATCGCGGGTGGTTGTGAGTACATCATTACACCTGAGACTGGCCTAGATAAAGATCAGCTAATCAGCAATATCCAAGATGGTATTGCGAAAGGTAAGAAGCACGCAATTATCGCTCTAACTGAGCTAATGATGGACGCGAACGAACTGGCTAAAGAGATTGAAACGGCAACAGGTCGTGAGACTCGCGCAACCGTTCTTGGTCACATTCAACGTGGTGGTCGTCCTACTGCATTTGACCGTGTTTTAGCTTCTCGTATGGGCAACTACGCCGTTCACCTTCTTCAAGAAGGTCAAGGTGGTCGTTGTGTTGGTATCGAGAAAGAAGCTCTTGTTCACCACGATATCATCGACTGTATCGAGAACATGCAGAACCCAGACCGTTCTGAGTTGTTCCGCGTTGCAGAAGAGTTATTCTAAGCCAAGCTTAGCGTTCGCTTAAAAAATATTAAAAACCGCTGATTGTTCAGCGGTTTTTTGTGCCTGTCGTTTGAGTTTTCACAAACGGCAGGCACAAAAAAGGCCAACCTAAGTTGACCTTTCATCTAATCTAAACGGTGAAGTTTAAATTAAGCTTTTGCTTCAGCTGCTGCTTTAGCGATAGCTGCGAAGCTTTTTGCGTCAAGTGCTGCGCCGCCAACTAGAGCACCGTCGATGTCTGGTTGTGCGAAGTAAGCTGCAGCGTTTTCTGGCTTAACAGAACCGCCGTATTGGATAACAACTTTCTTAGCAACGTCTTCAGATTTCTCTGCGATGTGTGCACGGATTTGAGCGTGGATGCGTTGTGCATCTTCAGCTGTAGCTGCTTTACCAGTACCGATAGCCCAGATTGGTTCGTAAGCGATGATAGCGCCTTCAAGAGCTTCAACACTTTGAGTGTTGATAACAGCGTCAAGTTGACGAGCACATACAGCAACAGTTTCGCCTGCTTCGTTTTGTGCTTCAGATTCACCGATACAAAGAACTGGAGTTAGGCCGTTCTCTTTTAGGAATGCGAATTTCTTAGCAACGAATTCGTCAGACTCAGCGTGGTATTCACGACGCTCAGAGTGACCGATGATGATGTGAGATGCGCCGAACTCTTTAAGCATTGCTGGAGACATGTCGCCAGTGAATGCACCGCTGTTGTTTAGGTCAGAGTTTTGAGCACCTAGGATGATAGCGCTGCCCGCTTCAGTAAGCGTACGCTCAGCAAGATCAACGAAAAGTGCTGGTGGAGCAACTGCTACGTCTACGCCTGTTACGCCTTCAAGTTCAGCGTTAAGACCGTTTAGTAGATCAACAACCATTTCTTTGCTGCCGTTTAGTTTCCAGTTACCCATAACTACAGGATGACGCATAGGAATATCTCCAAAGTATTTAAATAAATCGAATGTAAAAAAGTAAACTTTATTACGAAATAATATAACAGAATAATATCAACAGATCATGACTGTGGTCATGACTTTCTTGGATCTTACTCAATGGTCAGAGTAGATTTTGAGCAAATATCAGTGATCCGGCAGACAGAATAATAGCTAACTTCTCGGATTTTTCATCGTTAGTTGCTATTAAGGGACAAACGATTGCGTTAACAATAGGAAGTAATAATGCCGAATCTAGTTCTAGAGTACTCAAATTCAGTGGATGAGCGAGTGAATATCCAAGGTTTACTGGAAGACCTTCATCAAGTTACATTAAACTGTGGTTTGTTTGATGTACCTTCTGTGAAGTCTCGTTCACTACGCTGTCATAACTGGTTGGTCGGTGATGAAGAGGACAATGTAGATTTTGTTCATATTAGCTTCGAGTTACTTTCTGGACGTACTGAAGAACAGAAAAGAGAATTGTCGCGTTTGTTAATGCAAACCTTACAAGAACAGGCAAGCCATATCCGTAGCCTAACGGTCAACATACGGGATATGGATAAAAGTTGCTTTCAGAAAGTGATTAACTAGCTAAAAATAATCAACTAACTAAAAGTGATTCACTAACTATTTGCTGCTAACTTTTTGGTAGCGTATTAATTTTTGAGTGTTTTAAGATGTCGATGAAAGATTTACTGCTCTCTTTCAAAGGGAGAATTGGTCGTAAGACTTACTGGATTTGGAATATTTTCTACTACATAGCGATCACTGGTTTTGCTTCTGGTATCTCTGTGTTGTTTCCTGCTTACTCTTACATCCTGCTACCAGTATTCCTATTGCTGCTAGTGATCCCAGATCTTGCGGTCACCGCTAAGCGCTGGCACGACCGCAATAAGTCGAATTACTGGTTACTACTTAATGTGCCCCTAGTACTGGGTCGTTTGGCTTCGCCAATGGCAGCGACTACCACTGAGCCGGTATCGCCAATCCATATGGTTGCGACCGTTGCAGCGTTAGTGTGTGGCTTATGGATTCTGATTGAGTGTGGTTTGTTGAAAGGCACAGAAGGCCGTAATGATTACGGTGAAGATCCCGTTTAAAGGTTGAATGATTGATAAGTAAGAAGGGAGCCTTGTGCTCCCTTTTTCTTTTTAATACTTTTCTACTTTTAGTACATTTTGGGTTCTGTATTCGGCCTGAAAGGCACGACATTTTCAGGTTTAGGTTCTTCAAAACTACAGCGACCTTCGAGTGCATCTTGGAATTTACAGACCTGACAACGAAGCTCCTGCATGAGCACGACATTAACATGATGTGGATTTTTACAGCGACCGACCACCAAATCGATGTGACTTTGCTGAGCGCGTAGCCTGTCTTGCATAGTTTCTGAGGCCGAACAAATCATCTGCTCGCACATTTCGTGTTTGAATTGATTGAATGCTTTCGGATCGCTTTTGGCGAGTTGGACCAGTTCATCAAAGGGGGGCAGTTTTTGATTTGGCTGTGGCTGTGCCATGATTCCTTCCTTAGCATTAAGCGTGTTTCATATGCTTTAAGCTTAAGAAATAAATTTGTACAAATTTTAATCTATTCTCATTTTCTCAATATTGAGACGGAATCGGTGGGTTGGGACTAGCCCTTAGCGCTTGGTATTACGATAAAGGCGTGGGCGTTAAGGTATAAGTACAGCGTCTCTCGCCGGCAATAATGTGTTCAGTGCGGCTTACATGACACTCATTTTTGAGCAGTTCAGTGAAAACATTGAGCTCAGATTGGCATAGGCTAGGGCAACGAGTTGCTGCTTTGCAGATGGGGCAGTGGTTCTCAATTAAGATGTAGTGCTCATCATGCTCTTGAAGTTCAGCCATATAGCCTTCTTCTTCGCGAAGCTGTGTGAGTTTTTCAAGCTTACTCATGAGCGAATCACAGCCAGACAGTGCAGATTGATACTGCTTCAGAGTGTGTTGTTCTCGCTCGGCAGCAACCTTAGCCAACCCTTCTTTACCGAATAGATTTTCTACGGCATCAATTACTTGAATAGTGAGTTCACCGTGTCGGTCTGAAAATTGGCTATGACCTTGTTGAGTCAGGGACCAGTGGCGAGTCGGGCGACCCACTTTCACTTTCACATCATGAAACGCAAGAATACCGTCATCTTCCAGACTTTGCAGATGTTGCCTTGCACCCATTGTCGTCATGCCAAACTCTTCTGACAGTTGTTTCGCGGTTACCGCGCCTTGACGCTTAATGGTCTGTAAGATTTTGTCGCTTGTTTTCATACTATCCCTACCTCATCAACCTCACTATTATGAGGCAAGGTGTTTATAAAGCAAACCATTTACTATATTGATGGGGATTTACTATATAGACAGCGTTTACTCTAGCGACAGCAAATGGTGAGATTCTGGTGCACTAATAAAACAAAAGGCTGATACTTGGTATCAGCCTTGGAACATTTCTGTTAGAGCTAGTTTAGGTCTACAGGATGTGACCGATTACTTCTGGGTCTTTACGCTCTAGGTAGTGGATAGATTTGATGCGGCGAATCGTACGACAGCGACCACGGATAAGCAGAGTTTCTGTGGTTGCGATATTGCCTGTGCGAGTGATGCCCTCTAGAAGATCACCCTTAGTAATACCTGTTGCCGAGAACACAACATTATCGCTGCGTGCCATGTCTTCCATTTTCAAGACGATGCCCGCCGTTACGCCCATTTCTGCACAACGCTCTAATTCAAGCTCACCGTGTTTGCGGTTCTCTTCTGTATCGCCTTTTACTTCATGACGAGGAAGAAGACGAGCGTGCATGTCACCGTCGAGTGCGCGAATAACAGCAGCAGAAACGACACCTTCAGGCGCGCCGCCGATGCAGTACATTACGTCTACTTCGCTGTCTGGCATACACGTTAGGATAGAAGCAGCAACATCACCGTCTGGCACAGCAAATACACGAACGCCCATGGCTTGCATGTCGGCAATGACTTGATCGTGACGAGGCTTAGCCAGTGTGGTTACTACTAGCGTATCGAGTGTTTTACCTAATGCTTTAGCGATGTTTTCTAGGTTTTCTGTTAGTGGCAGCTCTAGGTCAATCACGCCTTTAGCGCCAGGGCCAACAACCAATTTTTCCATGTACATGTCAGGCGCTTTAAGGAAGCTGCCTTTTTCGCCTGCAGCCAATACCGCCAATGCATTTGATTGACCCATAGCTGTCATGCGAGTCCCTTCAATTGGGTCTACGGCGATATCGACAGCATCGCCGCCCACACCGACGTTTTCACCGATATATAGCATAGGTGCATCATCGATTTCACCTTCGCCGATAACAATCTCACCGCTAATTTCGGTTTTGTTTAGTAGGCTACGCATTACTTCTACAGCAGCGCCATCTGCAGCGTTTTTATCGCCACGACCAAGCCACTTGTAACCAGCTAGTGCTGCACCTTCTGTGACACGAGAGAATGACATTGCTAAATCGCGTTTCATGCGGACTCCAAAATTATCAAAGGGGGAATAGAAATTTCGCGGCGAATTTTACCATATCCCAAAGGAAACGTTTGCTTTTTTGTTTTTTGGAGATTGCTCTCGATCAATTCGCAGTGGAAAACAGTTATTATTCATCAAAATAATCGGTTTGCCCTTGTGGCGGTAATCACTCACGTCAATATTCGGTAAAAAGCGCTGTTTTTTTCATCGAATGGCGCAAAATATCGAATATATTGAGTGTTTATCCTTGCTCTGCTGAGTAGAATGGGGAAATAAGTGGAGTGAACCTTCACCATCAAACGGATAACTTAAAGGTAGGCCAGAATGTCTTTTGAAGTACTAGAGCAGCTAGAAGCAAAAATTCAAACAGCAGTAGATACAATTGCACTTCTTCAAATGGAAGTGGAAGAGCTTAAAGAAGAGAAACAAGCACTAGCAACAGAAGCTGGTGAGCTTAAAGCAAGCCGTCACGAGCTAGAGCAAAAAACTCAGCAAATGCAGGAAGAGCATTCAGCATGGCAAGATCGCATCCGTAACCTTCTTGGTAAAATGGATGACGTAGAGTAATCAACTCTTCAGATTTTAAAAAACGCCCGCTACTCAGTAGCGGGCGTTTTCGTTTGTATTCTTATGCTTTGTGTTCTTTGGCTTGTTTTATTATTTGAAGCTGAGTGAGTTACTCGGCCTCTTCTTCTTCAACATCCAGATCGAGTTCTACATCCAAAGGCTCTGCCGAAAGAATAATGCCAGTGTTGTCTGCATAGAGGTAATCTTCCGGTAAGAAGGTCACGCTGCCAAAGTTCACAGGTACATCCAATTCGCCGACACCTTCTTGGCTTGCACCCACAGGAATAGAGGCTAAAGCCTGAATACCAAGATTCATGTCTTCTAGCTCATCGACTTCGCGTACGCAGCCATAAACCACAATACCTTCCCACTCATTGTCTTCAGCAAGTAGGGCAATCTCAGCATCGATCAGCGCTTTACGCAGTGAGCCGCCACCATCGATTAACAACACACGCCCCAAACCATCTTGTTCTAATACGGAGCGAATTAAAGCATTGTCTTCAAAACACTTTAATGTCGTGATCTGTCCTGCGAAGGATGCACGTCCACCGAAGTTGCTGAACATTGGCTCCACGACATCAACTTGATCCAAATATATGTCGCACAGTGCTGAAGTGTTGTATTCCATTAGTATACCTTTTGAACAATGAGCTTACTTTGAGTATATCGGTGCTTGATCCCTTTGCAATGATTAGTCTCATTTAACTCAATAGAGTTTGAGCTACGACAACCCCTGCAAACAATAGGTTAGTGACCAGTGAACATTTCACTATCACGGGCATCATTGGTGCAATCTGCGCTGGCTTTTCGGTTTCCCAAACGGCCTTACCGTGCTTATAAACAATAATAATGCTTAGTAAAAACGGCAGGCTGATCCAGACCGGTTTTTCTTGAATCAGCAGGTAGATAGCGAAAGAGGCAAGGGCGAGCCCAAGCAGTGCAAAATGATAGTGCTTGGCTTTGCGTTGCCCTAGGCGAACCGCCATGGTGCGCTTACCACATTCACTGTCGTTCTCTATATCACGCATGTTGTTGATGTTGAGTACCGCAACCGCCATTAATCCACAGCCTAAGGCCGGAAGAAATAGGCTTGGCTCAACATGACCAGTGTGTAGGAAGTATGTGCCTGAAACGCCTAACAAACCGAAGAAGATAAATACCGATAAGTCGCCAAGGCCAATATAACCATAAGGTTTATTGCCGACGGTGTAAGCGATGGCTGCAACAATGGCTAATACGCCCAACGCAATGAAAGATAAGATACTCTCAATCGAGGTTAAGGCATGAAAGATAAGAATCAGCCCAGCGAGCATGGTAAATACGATGTTGAGGATGATCGCTTGCTTCATGGTTTTCGCGGTCACCGCGCCAGATTGCATTGCACGTGTTGGCCCTAGACGGTTTTCGTTGTCTGTGCCTTTTACCGCGTCGCCATAGTCATTGGCTAAGTTCGACAGAATCTGTAATAGAGTGGCGGTTAAAAAAGCCAATAGTGCGATTGATAAAGAAAAATGACCACCAGCGAACGCTAAACTACTTCCTGTAAGAATAGAGACAAGTGCGAGAGGCAGAGTTTTTGGGCGTGCGGCATCAAGCCAAATCAGTAGAGATTGTTTCATCGTAGGTCTAATTCTTTGTAAGTCTTCGTTTCATACTGTGATTTGAGTATACGCCCATTTTTCGGGTAATAAAAAGCCCACTCGAAAGTGGGCCTTGAATTCGCTTATTAGCTGCTATTTCTTTGAGATAGAGCAATAAGTTGGAGTTTGGTGTGCTACAGGATGAAGCGGCTTAGGTCTTCGTCTTCTACGAGCTCGCCAAGCTTAGATATTACATAAGCCTCATCAATCACCAATTTGCTGCCTGCTCGGTCTGTTGCGTCGAATGAAATCTCATCCATTAGGCGCTCCATGACGGTATGTAGACGACGCGCACCGATGTTTTCAGTGGTTTCGTTCACACGCCATGCTGCGTCAGCAATTTGGTTGATGCCATCTTCAGTGAACTCAATGCCGACATCTTCTGTTTTCATCAGGGCAATGTACTGTTCTGTCAGTGATGCCTTTGGCTCAGTAAGAATACGTTTGAAATCATGTGCTGATAGTGCTTCTAGTTCGACACGGATTGGCAGACGACCTTGCAATTCAGGGATCAGTTCAGATGGCTTAGCCACTTGGAATGCACCTGAAGTGATAAACAAGATGTGGTCAGTTTTAACCATACCGTGCTTAGTTGATACTGTGCTGCCTTCGATAAGAGGGAGCAGGTCACGCTGAACACCTTCACGAGATACGTCTGGGCCAGAGCTGTCGCCACGCTTACAGATTTTGTCGATCTCATCGATGAATACGATGCCGTTGTTTTCAGCGTTGAAGATCGCGCTCTCTTTTAGCTCTTCTTGGTTCACAAGCTTCGCAGCTTCTTCTTCCGTTAGTGCTTTGAATGCGTCTTTGATTTTCATCTTACGCTTTTTCTTGGTATCGCCAGCGAGGTTTTGGAACATGCCTTGTAGCTGGTTTGTCATCTCTTCCATGCCTGGAGGTGACATGATTTCAACACCCATTTGTGGCGCCGCTACATCAACTTCAATCTCTTTGTCATCTAGCTTACCTTCACGCAGTTTCTTGCGGAAAATCTGACGAGTGTTTGAAGAAGTGGTGTCTTCAGTTGATTGCTCGTTCTGACCCCAAGCATCACGTGCTGGTGGTAGAAGGGCATCAAGAATGCGTTCTTCAGCTTGTTCTTCAGCGCGGTACTGTACTTTTTCCATCGCTTGTTGGTGTGTCATCTTGATGGCAACGTCCGTTAGATCACGGATGATGGTTTCAACTTCTTTACCTACGTAGCCCACTTCAGTGAACTTAGTCGCTTCTACCTTGATGAAAGGCGCGTTTGCTAGTTTCGCAAGACGGCGAGCAATTTCAGTTTTACCGACACCGGTTGGGCCGATCATCAGGATGTTTTTTGGTGATACTTCAACACGCAGACTTTCTTCAAGCTGCATACGACGCCAGCGGTTACGAAGGGCGATAGCCACTGAGCGCTTAGCGTTGTCTTGGCCGATAATGTGGCGATTGAGTTCGTGAACAATTTCGCGAGGAGTCATCTCAGACATGGTTTTTCCTTAATTCTTTAATCACTGTTGAATACAACGTTATTGATGGAAGCGGTCGTTACTCTGGCTTTGGCAGTTCAACGGTGCTTTCTAGTTCTTCAATAGTGTGGTGATGGTTGGTGAATACACAGATATCGCCCGCAATGTTCAGCGACTTTTCTGCGATTTCACGCGCATCTAAATCTGTATTTTCTAATAGTGCAGTGGCTGCTGCTTGAGCGAAGTTACCGCCCGAACCGATCGCAATCAGGTCGTTTTCTGGTTGAACGACGTCACCGTTACCTGTGATGATCAATGAAGCAGTTTCATCCGCTACTGCTAGCAGTGCTTCTAATTTACGTAGAGCACGGTCGCTACGCCAATCCTTCGCCAGCTCAACGGCAGCTTTGGTTAGGTGGCCTTGGTGCATTTGCAGCTTGCTTTCAAATTTTTCGAATAGCGTGAAAGCATCTGCCGTACCGCCAGCAAAACCGGCCAGTACTTTGTTGTTGTATAGGCGACGTACTTTACGGGCATTGCCCTTCATTACGGTGTTGCCTAGAGATACTTGTCCATCACCCGCGATGACGACTTTATTATTACGACGTACAGATACAATGGTAGTCACGAGTAGGGCCTCTTAATATTTCTTATCTTTGGGTATAAAAAGTATATGAGGATGGTGCTCGGATAATTCAAGGAAGGTCGAGTGATGTCGCGCAACTTATCGGCGGAAGTTGTAAGGAAATTTGGCTAAAGGGTGTAGATAAAAGAAAACCTCCACAATGGGAGGCTTTCGGTGTTTGGTTTTTCTGCTTCTGCTTCTGCTTCTGCGGCTAAATCTATAACTACTCGGTGTCTTTCCAAATAGCACAAGGTTCGATTTTCGCTCGCTGCAGCTTATGGCGATCTCGCTCTGCATCACGCTTCAATTTATATGGCCCTAGAACCACACGGTACCAGCTACTTCCATCTTTTTTACGGATTGAACTTGAGATACCTTGGAAAGCAATATCCAACTTACGTGCTTCAGCTTGGCTTGAGGTTTTGTACGCGCCACATTGCATGATGTAAGGGATCTTCGAGATCTGTTGCTCTTTGGCTTTTACTTCAATCTCACGACTTGGCAAGGTTTCAACGTAATCCCACTTCTCCTCTGGAGGGGGCGGAATTACTTTTGCTGGTTTCGGCTTAGGCTTTGGTTTGGTTACCACTGGAGTCGGTGCTGGCGGCTCAGGATCATTACTCAATAGGTAAAGGCCGTAACCAAAACCACCGGCAAGGAGGATCGCCAAAAGACCACTACGCCATGGTTTACGGCGAGGGGCTTGTTTTTTGGTCGGTTTTTTTGTGCCACGACCGCGCTTTACATAATCTCTATTAGCCACAAGACAATTCAATAGTTGCTGATTCTGCTCTCATGGTAATCCAGATTGAGCGAGGATAACAGTGCAGAAATGGAAGCGGCACATCAAAATGTGCCGCAGAATTATAAGGATATTTCTTCAGATTAGATTCGAGGCGGCGCTGTACTACCTCGAACGACTAATTTGGCTTCAAGCAGGCGCGACCCCGCTTGCACATCGTTGCCTTTAAGTACGTCGAGCATCATCAACATTGCTTGGCGTCCAATCTCATAACGAGGCTGAGAAATAGTGGTTAGCGGTGGATCGCAGTATTGAGCGAATTGGATGTCATCAAAGCCGACAATCGATAGGTCTTGAGGAACGCGTAAGCCTAATTTTTTCGCTTCTTGAATCGCGCCGATGGCCATCGCATCGTTATGACAGAAGATCGCTGTAGGTTGTTCAGGAAGAGCGAGTAATTGACGAACAGCTTGAGCGCCCGCTTCAAAGGTAAAGTCACCGACAGTGCTGTAGGCAGGATTCATTGATACTCCTGCACGACGTAGTGCTTGTTGGTAACCTTGTTGGCGGAATTTACACAGCGTTGCCGATATGGGCCCTGAAATTTGAGCGATACGTTTATGGCCTAACTGAGCTAGGTAGTTCACCGCTTCAAATGCTGAGGTCAGGTTATCGATGTGTACGGTAGGGAGTTCAAGCTCAGGGGCAAACTCACACGCCATCACCATCGGCGGTAAATTTTTTTGTTCAGGCTTACTGACATCAAACGGGTGGTCGGTGCCAAGTAGTAGCATGCCGTCAGCTTGTTTGGTGAATACTAAGTTAACAAATGAAGACTCACGCTTCTTCTGTTGGCCGCTATCACCCAGTAAAACGAGGTAGTCATTTTCTACTGCGGCATCTTCGATACCACGAATGATCTCTGCGAAATACGGGTCACAGATATCAGGAACAATAGTGATGATGGTTTTTGATTCGTTGCGACGTAAGTTTCTAGCTAATGTATTGGGTGAGTATCCAGCTTCAAGTACTGCTGTCTCAACTCGCTTACGAGTAGAAACCGAGACTTTTTCAGGGTTCATCAATGCACGTGATACCGTGGCTGTTGAAACGCCTGCTAGCTGGGCAACATCCTTCATTGTCGCCATAAATTAAACCCTCTTTTTAATTCCTTTGCTGCCTAAGTATCTAAGGCATGAATAATAAATGTAATCGAATAGATATTGTGAAAGTGTTGCTAACACTTTTTTTATTGCAATATTTTATTCGTTTCACCCATGTAAAGTTACGGCTAGATTAACAAAAATCACATGACTAGTGTGAAGTTGCTCACGAGAAATATGAAATATTTGTGAACAAACTTATCATTAGTTTTAACCCAAGTGGGTTTAGCTCAGATCTTGCGGCTCAATATCGAGTGACCAACGGACTTTTTTCGCAGCGGGTAACATATTGATTGCTGGCTTGGCGCTCATTAATAGCTTTTGCATCAACGAGCGAGTCTGTGTTTGTAAAATAAGCTGCCAGCGCGATTTACCTGCTCGTTTGGCTAGTGGTGCAGGGGTTGGTCCTAGCACCATACAATATTGGTCAAATAACGGATGCGATTCCAATGTGTGGCGCACTTGACGCAAAAACTCTTCCACTAAGCGAGTGTCATTGGCTTCCGCTCTAAACAAAGTCATGAAGGTATAAGGTGGCAACATCGCTTGTTTACGCTCTGCCAATGCAGTTTGAGCAAAGTGGTTGTAGTTTTTGTGCAGTAATGCCTGTAATAAGCCGTGTTCTGGATGGTGAGTTTGTAAGATAACTTCCCCCGGCTTACTGGCTCGTCCTGCTCGACCGGCGACTTGAGTAAACAATTGAGCCAATCGCTCAGAGGCGCGAAAGTCACTGCTATATAAAGAGGCATCAACGTCCAGCAATGCCACAAGTGTGACATCTGGGAAGTGATGCCCTTTGGCAAGCATCTGTGTACCAATCAGAATTTGGTATTCACCTTTACGAATCGATTCTAACGCGCTTTCTAAACTGCCTTTTCGGCGAGTGCTGTCTCGGTCAATGCGAATGGTTTTGTATTCAGGGAATAGTTGACCAAGTTGTGTTTCAAGTTGCTCGGTGCCGACACCTACAGTCACTAAATTAGCCGAACCACAGCCTTGGCAATTGTGCACGATATGCTGCTGCGATCCACAATGGTGGCAGCGCATCTCATTGCTGTATTGATGATAGGTGTAGTAGGCATCACAACGCTTACATTCCGCTGTCCAACCACAATCGTGACACATTAATGCGGGAGAAAACCCACGACGATTGAGGAACAACATCACTTGGTTGCCTGCTTTGAGGTGTCTTTGCATTTCAGCAATCAACGACGCAGACAAGCCACTTTCTAGATATTCCCCCTTAACGTCCAACACTTTATTGGTGGTCGGCAGCGCGACACCTGCGCGTGAGGTCAGGGTGAGGTAACTGTATTTACCGATCTGAGCGTTGTGCAGCGTTTCAAAGGCCGGAGTCGCCGAGCCTAGCACAACCGGAATCTGCGCTTTATGAGCACGCATGATGGCAACATCACGAGCGTGGTAGCGTAGGCTATCTTGCTGCTTATAAGAGGCGTCGTGCTCTTCATCGACAATGATAATGCCCAGATCCGCGAACGGTGTGAACAGAGCTGAACGAGTACCGATCACAATGCCCGCTATTTTATCACGCGCCGACAACCAAGCATTTAGTCGCTCAGAATCGTTTAAACCAGAATGGATAACCTCAACTGGAACATTAAAGCGTCGCTTAAAGCGGTTAATCGTTTGAGGGGTTAGACCGATCTCGGGCACTAACACTAACGCTTGTTTACCTTGGTCGAGAATCGGCTTGATCATATTCAGGTAGACTTCGGTCTTACCTGAGCCAGTTACACCCTCTAGCAAGAAGCAACCGAAGTCGGTTTGACTATTTACTGTCGCTATTGCTATAGCCTGTTCTTCATTGAGTTTTGGCTTATCTTGATCGTTTTCGAGCTCAACTGGCCACGGCTGGCGCTTCGGCTTTTTCTCTACCGATTCAACCCAGCCTTTCTCTTCCAACGTCTTAAGTACCGCGCTGCCCACTTCTTCATCAATGAATTCTTGATGGGGAACAGGGCCGTGCTCAAGCATGTGCATTACTTTGGCTTGTTTGACGGCACGACCAAAGCCTTGCATCAGTTGATCTCTACCTGATGGGGTCAGTTGCCATTCAACAAGCGTCGCGAAATCGGCCGCTTTGCCCTTTCGTAAGGCGCTTGGTAGTGCGTTGGCCAAGGTTTCACCTAGTGGATACTGATAGAACTGGCTGCACCATACCAAGAGTGAGTAGACCGATTCCGGCCAAACGGGTTGGTTGTCTAGTAAGGCTTTAATGGGCTTGAGTTTGTCTAACTCGAATTCAGATTCGTTAACCAGAGCCGTAACAATGCCTGTTAAGGTTTGTCGTCCAAAAGGCACAGAGACTCGACCGCCAATAATCGGAAATAGGTGGCTAGGAATCTTGTAATCGAACTGCTTGTCGAGTGGAACAGGCAGTGCCACACGGGCAATCATTGGACGCATAAAGGGACGGCTTTATCTGAGTTGACGAGAGCGAACAGTCTAATGGATAAGGGCGTTAAATTCGAGGAGCAGTTTAGATGACAGAGCTTACTTGAGGCTTGAATGCTACTGGAGCCAGAAAATAACGCTTAATAGAAGGTTTAAGGACAGTGTTGGTGAAAAATGTATCAAATCAGTTGATCCTACCTCACAGATTCATTACTATACTGCGCCTTAAAGGTATGGCTTTATCGCGGTTTAGTGATACAGCGGTGTCTTTATTTATTTTTTAACTACGTGTGGTGTCCGGCTTAGAATCGGATGGCGACGCGGCCTAATTGAGGTTTTCCCATGAAAGTTGGTATCCACCCAGAATACAAAGCAGTTTCTGCAACTTGTTCTTGCGGCAACACATTTGAGTTCAACTCAACGCTAGCAAAAGAATCAATCCACCTAGACGTATGTGACAAATGTCACCCGTTCTACACTGGTAAGCAACGTATCGTAGATACAGGCGGCCGTGTTGATCGCTTCAACAAGCGTTTCGGTGCTCTTTCTAGCAAGAAGTAATTCTCGCTATTTAGACATAAAAAGGACACTTCGGTGTCCTTTTTTGTTGCCTGAAATTTGAAAAAATACTGAATCGTATTTCATTATTAGCTCATTTAAAGTGGTAGGTTACTGGCGTAAATTTTATTTCATCGCTTACCCCAACACTCCTTCCTCGAAATTCGCTCTAAAGTTGAGCAGGCGACAGTAATTTCAACTGCCCACTGGTCTTATTAGTAGTGAAATCTCGTTTTTTAATGATACAGATGCTTCAACCACCTAGGAACTTTGAAGTACATCCATTAACATGAACAAGATCCCCCAAATAATAATATCCTAGGAACCTACACCTATGTCTGAAGACAGCCGCCAAGATCAATCCCCTCAAGAATTATCGCCTCAAGAACAATTCCGTCAGCAAGCTCTTGATTATCATGAGTTCCCAATTCCAGGCAAAATTGCCGTAGAACTGACGAAGCCTGCAAACTCTGCAGAAGACCTAGCACTGGCATACAGTCCTGGCGTAGCTGAGCCTGTTCGCGAGATCGCACAGAATGTCGATAACGTTTATAAGTACACAGGTAAAGGCAACATGGTTGCAGTTATCTCTAACGGTACTGCAATTCTTGGCTTGGGTAATCTTGGTCCTATTGCTTCTAAACCAGTTATGGAAGGTAAAGCGCTACTGTTTAAGCGTTTTGCTGGTTTAGATTCTATCGATATTGAAGTAAAACACCGCACAATCGATGAGTTCGTTGATACGGTTGCGAATATCGCAGATACATTTGGTGGTATTAACCTAGAAGACATCAAAGCACCAGACTGTTTTGAAATCGAGCGTCGCCTGATTGAGCGTTGTGATGTACCTGTTTTCCATGATGATCAACACGGTACTGCGATTGTAACGGCAGCGGGTATGCTTAACGCGATCGAGCTTCAAGGTAAGAAACTGGAAGAGTGTAAGATCGTTTGTTTAGGTGCTGGCGCAGCAGCGGTTGCTTGTATGGAGCTACTGATTAAGTGTGGCGCTCAGCGTGAGAAGATCTACATGCTTGACCGTAAAGGTGTGATCCACACTCGTCGTGATGACTTGAATGAATACAAAGAGCTGTTCGCAAATAACACCGACAAGCGCACGCTTGAAGATGTTATCGAAGGCGCTGACCTGTTCTTGGGTGTATCGGGTCCTAATCTGCTACCAGCTAAGGCACTTACTCTGATGGCTGATAAGCCTGTTGTGTTTGCATGTTCAAACCCAGATCCAGAGATCAAGCCTGAGCTTGCACATGAAGTTCGTTCTGACCTAATCATGGGTACTGGCCGTAGTGATTACCCTAACCAAGTAAACAACGTACTTTGTTTCCCATTCATTTTCCGTGGTGCACTAGACGTGCGTGCGAGCGAAATCAATGACGAAATGAAGCTAGCGGCGGTTAAAGCGATTCGTGAACTAGCAAAAGAAGAAGTTCCGGCTGAAGTACTGGCAGCTGCGGGCGAGACTGCACTGGAGTTCGGTAAGGGTTACATCATTCCTAAGCCAATGGACCCGCGCCTGCTTCCTCGCGTTGCAAAAGCAGTTGCTGAAGCGGCTGTTGAGTCTGGCGTTGCTCGAATTGAGATGCCTGCTAACTATATGGCTTAATGCCTTAATAGCTTAATAGCTTAATAGCTTAATAGCTTAATAGCTGTTGCTCTATTGAGCGAAAAAGAATAATAAAAAACCGACTCATAGGAGTCGGTTTTTTTATGTCTATCATTCACAGCGCAGCTACAGATAACGTAGTGGGTGATGTGACAAATAGGGTTCAGCTATAGCGAATCAATAATGAAGGCGGTGACTGAGTTGTTTTTATTCTTCGTCAAACGCTTCGAACTCGATGCCCATCTCTGTCATCAGTTTTTTGACTTCAGTCGGGATGTCGTCTGGACGATCTTTACGAAGGTCTTCATCCGTTGGCAGTGGTTGGCCTGTGTACGCATGTAGAAAGGCTTCGCACAGTAGCTCACTGTTTGTTGCATGGCGTAGGTTATTGATCTGGCGGCGAGTGCGCTCGTCAGTAAGAACCTTTAACACTTTTAGAGGGATAGAAACTGTAATTTTCTTTACTTGTTCGCTTTTCTTTCCATGCTCAGCATATGGGCTTATGTATTCACCATTCCAGTCGGCCATTGCGTACCTTCATCACTTTAGTTGTTAGAATAAATTAATAGTGCTGATTTTAGCGGGATTTACTGCCATAAGCAAAGACATATAGACGTCCAGAAGTGTTGACGTCTCACGTTTATGAAAGTAAAGTGAGTAACATATATCTAACACAGCCACAAAATGCCGACAAGCAGCTGTGATTCTCAGACGCAAAACTTGTAAGGAAGCACCTATGAGCAGCCGGAAGCCAGCAACCATCGCAGTACGTACTGGTATCGAGTCAGACACGCAACACCATGCCGTTGTCCCACCTATTTATCTTTCGACTAACTATGGGTTTCCCGCTTTTGGTGAAGTGCCAAAGTACGATTATACCCGCTCTGGTAACCCAAACCGCGGTCTATTAGAAACGGCACTATTTGAGCTTGAGTCTGGTAAAGGCGCGGTTGTCACTAACTGTGGTACGTCGGCACTTAACTTATGGGTATCCGCTTTCTTAGGTGGCGATGATCTTATTATTGCACCGCACGACTGCTATGGCGGTACTTACCGTCTGTTTAACACACGCTCGCTCAAAGGTGACTTCAAAGTTCTATTTGTTGATCAATCGGATCAAGCTGCACTAGATGCGGCGATCGCGCTTAAGCCAAAGTTGATCTTAATCGAAACGCCATCGAATCCATTGGTTCGTGTGGTTGATATTGCAGAAACTTGCCGTAAAGCGAAAGAAGTAGGTGCTCTGGTTGCTGTCGACAACACGTTTTTGACGCCTGTGTTCCAAAAGCCTTTAGAGCTGGGTGCGGATTTTGTTATCCACTCAACCACTAAATACATCAACGGACACTCAGATGTCATTGGTGGTGTTGTAGTTACTAAGACAGAAGAGCACGCTGAAGAGCTAGCATGGTGGGGTAACTGTATTGGTGCAACCGGCACACCATTTGATAGCTACATGACGCTACGTGGTATTCGTACGCTAGGTGCACGTATGCGCGTTCACGAAGAGAGCTCACGTGAAATTCTGACGGCTCTGCAACAACAAGATCTGGTGGGTACGATTTACCACCCAAGCCTTCCTGAACATCCGGGTCACGAGATCGCGAAGAAACAGCAGTTGGGCTTTGGTTCCATGCTGAGCTTTGAATTTTCGGGATCTTTTGAAGCACTTAAATATTTTGTGGATAAATTAGAGCTATTTTCTTTGGCTGAATCATTGGGCGGTGTTGAAAGCCTGATTTGTCACCCAGCGTCGATGACTCACCGTGCTATGGGCGAAGCAGCATTAGCAGAAGCGGGTGTTTCTCAACAATTACTGCGCCTTTCTGTTGGCCTTGAAGATGCAGAAGACTTGATTGATGATCTCAAGCAAGCGTTTGAAAAAACACAAGGCTTTATCGCAGAAGGGGAGGTTTAATAATGACAACCTTTCGCCAGCTACATAAATTTGGTGGCAGCAGTTTAGCGAACCCTGAGTGTTACCAACGCGTGGTCAATATTCTTAGAGAATACTCGTCAGCTACTGACTTGGTCGTGGTATCGGCTGCGGGTAAAACAACTAACCGCTTGATTGAGTTTGTTGAAGCGCTCGACAAAGATGGTCGTATTGCGCATGAATGTCTACAAACCCTTCGTCAGTTCCAGCTTGAGCTGATTGAAGCGCTGCTTGAAGGTGAGTCTGCGGCTCAGCTAACGGCCACTATTCAACAAGAATTTACTGCTTTGGGTGAGCTCACTGCTCCCTTGAGCGAAGCACAAAAAGCGCAAGTGCTGGGTCATGGCGAGATTTGGTCTTCACGCTTGTTGGCGACTTTGTTGTGCCAGCATGACTTGCAAGCGGTTGCTCAAGACGCTCGTGCATTTTTACGTGCAGAAGCGGGGGCTCAGCCTGAAGTTGACCGTGCTCGCTCTTATCCTCTGATTAAAGAAGTTTTGGCTCAGCATACGCATTGCCGAGTGGTGATTACGGGCTTTATGGCTCAGAACTGCGAAGGCGAAACGGTACTGCTAGGTCGTAACGGCTCGGATTACTCAGCAACTGTGATTGGCGCCTTGGCTGAAGTTGAACGTGTGACGATTTGGAGTGACGTGGCGGGCGTATACAGCGCTGACCCTCGTTTGGTTTCGGATGCGTGTTTACTGCCTCTGCTTCGCCTTGATGAAGCGAGTGAACTCGCTCGTCTGGCGGCTCCAGTGCTCCATAGCCGAACGCTACAGCCTGTGGCTCAAAGTGCTATGGATCTCAGCTTGCGCTGCAGCTACCAGCCAGAGGCGGGCTCTACACAGATAGAGCGTGTACTGGCATCGGGTCGTGGCGCAAAAATCATTACCTCTCTGGATGAAGTTCTGATCGTGCAGCTGACTTTTGGTCACGGTCATGATTTTGACCGTTTAGAAAGTGAAGTACTGGAAGGGCTTAAGCGCGCTCAACTTGAGCCGCTTGCTTATGAGCTTGAACCCGATCAGCACTGTTTGCGCCTTGCTTATACAGAAGAGATCGCTGGTGGCGCTTTAGAATATCTACAAGATCACGCGATTGAAGCGGAAATTAAGCTCAAAGAAGGTTTCTCTCTAATTGCAGCAGTGGGTGCTGGTGTGACTAAGAACCCGAACCATTGCTACGGTTTCTACCAGCAGCTTAAGAGCTCGCCGGTTGAGTTTATCTCAGAAGCGAACTCTGGCTTAAGCTTGGTGGCTGTGATTCGTAAGAGTGAAACATCAAGCCTAGTGAAAGGCATTCACTCTCAACTGTTCCAAGCGCAAAAGCGTGTTGCGATTGCCTTGTGTGGTAAGGGCAACATTGGTTCAAGTTGGTTAAGCTTGTTTGCTGAACAAAAGGCTGAACTTGAAAAGCGTCGTGGAATGAACTTTGAATTGGTTGCGGTGGTTGATAGCCAAACTTATTGGTTCGATGATCAAGGCATTGATGCGACTTCTGTGAGCAAGCGTTTTGATGATGAAGCGATTGCCAATAACGGCAACGACTGGCTAGAGCGTTTGGGTTCTATTCAGGGCTACGATGAAGCGGTTGTGTTAGATGTCACTGCAAGCCCTGTGCTTGCAGCAAAGTACCTGCAAATTGCACAACAAGGTATTCACCTGATCTCGGCTAACAAGGTGGCAGGTTCTGCATCAAGTGAGTATTACCATCAAGTACAGGATGCTTTCGCTAAGATCAGCCGTCACTGGTTGTACAACGCGACAGTCGGCGCTGGCTTACCGATTAACCACACGGTACGTGACCTGCGCGAAAGCGGTGACGATATTATTGCTCTGTCAGGTATCTTCTCGGGCACTCTATCTTGGTTATTCCAACAGTTTGATGGCACGGTGTCATTCAGCGAGTTGGTTGACTTAGCGTGGCAGCAAGGCCTGACGGAACCGGATCCTCGCGCTGACCTCGATGGCTCAGACGTGATGCGTAAGCTAGTGATTCTGGCGCGTGAATCGGGTTTAGATATTGAGCCTGAAAACGTCAAAGTAGAATCATTGGTACCTGAAGAATTACAAGATCTGTCAGTGGATGACTTCTTTGATAAAGCTTCTGTACTGAGTGAAGAGTTGGCCGAGCGTTTAGAGAAAGCGCAGTCTCAACAGAAGGTCCTTCGTTACGTAGCGCGTTTAGAGAAGAATGGTAAGGCAACGGTAGGCGTTGAAGCGTTATCTAAAGAACACGCTCTGGCGAACTTACTGCCTTGCGACAACATCTTTGCGATCGAGAGCAAATGGTACAAAGATAATCCATTGGTTATTCGTGGCCCAGGTGCTGGCCGTGAAGTGACAGCTGGTGCAATTCAGTCTGATTTAAACAGAATGTCTAGCCTGTTTTAATACTTAGAGCGGTTGGTTTAGTACTTAGAGCGATTGGCTTAATAGTCAGATCAATTGCTTTAATACTCAGATTAATTGTTTAAATGCGTAAATAGCATACTATCCACTAAGATAAATAAGGCTGAAAGCACGATGTGTTTTCAGCCTTTTTTCTACATTATTTCTTCTTTGCGACCCACCTATCGGCTTGAGCTTTTCTCACTATCTACTTGAAAAAAATTCATAATGGATCTGTTGACATTAAATCGTATTCAATTCATTCTGGAGACATATAGACGTCTAAACGTCGCTAGGGATTTGAGATTATTTAGTGGTTGCTTTTGCCACAGGGAGAGTAAGATGGGATACACACACGCAAGTCATATCGACGCTTTAAATCAGAATATTGCAGAGCTTTCTGACAACATCAATGTGTCATTTGAATTTTTCCCACCAAGCAGTGAGAAGATGGAAGAGACCCTGTGGAATTCTGTTCACCGTCTTAAAACACTTCAACCTAAATTTGTATCAGTAACCTATGGTGCAAACTCGGGTGAGCGTGATCGTACCCACTCAATCATTAAAGAAATTAAGAACCAAACAGGCTTAGTTGCTGCACCACACTTAACGTGTATTGATGCTAGCCGCGAAGAGCTGATTCAAATTGCCGACGATTACTGGGCAAATGGCATTGAAAGTATTGTTGCGTTGCGCGGTGATATTCCAGCAGGCGGTGGTGCGCCAGATATGTATGCGTCTGATTTAGTCGAGCTGCTTAAATCTCGTCACGACTTTGATATATCAGTAGCGGCATTCCCTGAGGTTCACCCTGAAGCAAAAAGCGCTCAATCTGATCTTATTAACCTAAAGCGTAAAGTGGATGCGGGTGCAAACCGTGCAATCACTCAGTTCTTCTTCGATGTCGAAAGCTACTTACGTTTTCGTGACCGTTGTGTGGCGGCTGGCGTTGACGTAGAGATTGTACCGGGTATCTTGCCGGTTTCTAACTTCAAGCAAGCGTCTCGTTTTGCTGCGATGAATAACGTAAAAGTACCAGGTTGGATGGCGAAGCAGTTCGAAGGCTTGGATGATGATCCAACAACTCGTCAGTTAGTCGGTGCTAGCCAAGCGATCGATATGGTTCGTACGCTAAGCCGTGAAGGTGTGAAAGATTTCCACTTTTACACGCTAAACCGTGCAGAAATGACTTATGCACTTTGCCACACATTAGGTGTTCGTCCACAAGTCGCTGCGCTTTAAGTAAAGTCTAGGAAGTAAAGCCCAAGCGCTTGTAAAAGCTTCTGGTAGTAACATTTCAAATCCTATAGATACAAAAAAGGCTTGGACTCTAAGAGTTCAAGCCTTTTACTTTTCTAGTTTCTAGTTTCTAGTTTCTAGTTTCTAGTTTCTAGTTTCTAGTTTCTAGTTTCTAGAT